>DATLVM010000141.1:0-30898 GCA_035577445.1 Pyrinomonadaceae bacterium | reverse complement strand
GTTTCGACAAGCTAAAGCTTGTCGGACATCAAACTGACTCACTACCGAGTGAGAGATCCTCCGCACGGGCCACTCGAGGGATTGATCCCGACTTTCAAAATTCGACCGCGCTTTAAAGACGGACTCTGAGAGCGAATGAGGTCACTGCGAGAATCGCAGAATCGAAGGCCTGATCCTACTTTTGGTTTTTAATAAATGACAACTGAGAAATATCAAATCTCAAATGCCAAATAATCTCTTCCGGCCGTCACTGATCACTCTCTTCATCTTCGATCCCCATAGCCTTCTTCCAGTGGGCGACTTTTTGCGGATGATTGGGAAACGCGGTATTCACGATTTCGTCCAGCTCCTCAATGATCGGCTCCGCTTGCATCATGAGCGCGCAGATCCGCGGGTCCTCATCAACCTCGACGGTGCTTTTTCCTTTTGAGAGCTCGTCCGCCTCAGCGACGAGCCGTTCCAGCGTGCGGATAATATTTTCATTCTTCATGGCCTGCGTCCGGTTTGCGGATAGAGTCTTTCCTCGTCACCCCTCACTGTCTTTTTCAATAACAAATGATAAATGGCAAATGACGAATGATAAATAATCCTCTTCTGACATCTGACGTCTGCCTTCTGCCTACTGCTCACCGCCCACTGCCTTCTGCTTTCTGCCTTCTGACCTATGCCGCGCGCGCTTTCGTGGCATAAACTCGCCCTCGACTCCTCGTTACGCAGAACGAGAATTGTCCGTTACGAAGGGAAACTAGTGCTTACTTAAACTCGACCCAACTCAAGCCCAGAAACTCAACGTCGTCGATCCAATCCCAAAGACCGACTTTGTGTTCGACGTGAGATTTGGCTGCTTCAAACGCAGCCGAAGGATCCGGAGGCGTGCATTTTGTACCGGTGCTTTCAATAGAGGCGCCCGTTACCGCTAGTTCCAAAAGTTCGGTGTCAAGATCGCCACTGCTATTAACAAAGACGGGTTGAAACTGAAACAAACACTCATCGCCACCGTCACGAGTTATGCGTTGGCGAATTATAAATACAAAGAGGAAGCCTGATCGCCCCACAAACTGTGAAGACTGAATGTGGCGAATCGCGGTCAATCCCCCGAAGTCATACGAACCGGCATAAGACAACATTGCATCTACAAATGGATGGCCCAGCGCGAGGAATTCTGCATCGGCTCGACGAATTGCCAACTGACGATTAAAGGTTGTGTCCTTGTATCTATCTTTCAATCCGTATGGTTTCAAAACCTCGGGCACAAGGAACTCTAGGAACGAATCCTTCTGCTGAAGTTGACGACGATTCTTCGCGAGAAACCGCTCGGTAAACTTACTCAAATCATTCAGTGTCAACTCCGACGCCAACTCACGACGATAATTATCAAACGAGTAACTGGATACATCACGAAACAGGCTCTGTGTCGCGATCTCGTATGCTCGCCTGTCTCGCTTTACCGCTTCATTAATCTCCTGCTGTGTCTGTTTGTTCAGATCGCCTTCGACCAGCACGCGTTGATAAATCTTGCTCGTATCTATTTCATTTTCTAAATGACCGTTCAGCGTTGACTTAATATCCTCAGGGTCCTCATGAGTCACCTGTGAAATGGCCTCCGCCGCGCGCCTCAAACGATTCTCGAAATACTCCTGAACCTTGTCTTCGATCGTTCCCTGATTGAAGAAGTGATAGACCTGCACGACTTTGTCTTGCCCGTAGCGATAGACGCGGCCCACTCGTTGCTCAACGCGCATTGGATTCCACGGCAAATCGTAGTTAACGCAAATATGACAGAACTGAAGATTGATTCCTTCACCGCCCGCTTCGGTTGAAACAAGAAAGCGAACCTTCGGGTGATCGCGGAAGAGTCTTTGACTCGTGCGCTTCGTTGATGGAGCAACCACGGCGCCATCGGCCGCGAACGGGGCCCAAATAGAATCAAGCTCATCTTGGTCTTCTCGCCGCTCCAGCTTCATGCCACCGTGAATGACGACGACGGAGCCCTTGCCATACTTCGCCTCAAGTTCTCTGACTAGATGGTTTTGCGTCTCTCGATATTCCGTGAAGATCAGAACTTTCTCTTCATCGCCGCGCGCGCTCTCGCTCTCGATTTGATCAACTAGTTCGAGAAGCTTCGTCAGCTTCTTATCTTCTTTGACCAGTAGCTCGAGCAAGCTTTGCAGGATTTCAATTTCGTCTTCACGAATCTTGCGGTCGTCAACCAGCACATCCTGCTCCTCGCGCTCACCCTCGAACCGCTCGTCGTACAGTCCGTACTCCTCTTCCTCTGTCTCAGGCGGTGGCAACGCACACAATTCTCCGCGCAACCGCGCAAGTCTCTTCGTCAACGCGGATCGAATCGCCGCGGTCGAACTTGCGTTCAATTTTTGAAATGTGCTTAGCAGAAATCCCGCAGCGCGGCGATGAGTTGGATCAGCGAGACGCTCAACCATCTTGTAGCTGTCGCGAATGTATGCGGCGACCGCGGTATAGAAACGCGCTTCGTCCGGATACATCTTGAACGGCATCCGGTGCGTCTGCCGTCCTCGAAAGACCTTGTGACCTTGTGCATCCGTCACATCTTTCTTCGGCGTGCGAATGACAAACTGCGTGAAGTTCTGTCCCTGATTCGAAAATAAAGTGAAAGGGTCGAGGCCGCTGAAATCCATATTGTCATCCAGCAAGAGCAGCAGGTTTTTAAAGCGACTGTGGTTCTCTTCGCCCTGGTGCGGCGTCGCGGTGAGTAAGAGCATCGCTTCGCAGTAATGCTTGTGACGAATCTCTTCGGCGATGCGATAATTCTGCGTCTTGTCCGTCTTCGCGCCGCCATAGCTGACCGCGCTCAGCCGGTGTGCTTCGTCAAAGATGATCAAGTCCCACTTGCGATTTTCTAACAGCGCGCGCTTGTGCTCGGGTCGCTTGAGCGTGTCGATCGACGCGATGGCCGTGGCTTTCAAGTCCCAGATGCGCGGATTGACCGCCTGAAAATCTCGCTTGAATATTTCAAAGTACGCGCCAAACTTGTCCTGCATCTCTTCCTGCCACTGAAGCGTTAGCCCAGCTGGAGTAAGAATCAAAGTGCGACGAGCCTGTCCGCGTTGAGCCAACGCTTGCCAGACCATCCCTGCCTCGATTGTCTTGCCAAGCCCGACTTCATCCGCGAGCAAAAAGCGGCGCTTTGGACTTGAGACTACGCGATGCGCAGCAAAGATCTGATGTGGAAGAATTTCAGTGCGCGCGTTGGAAAGCTGACCGCCTTTGTTGCCGGTGAGAAAGCGAGCCGCCGCCATCTTCAATTCAAAACGCCAGGGCTCCTCCCATTCACCTCGCGCCGCGCGATCAAGCGGCGAATCAACGCGCTCAAGTTCCTTCAGATAAAGGATCTTGTTTTCTGAGCGATACGGCGGCTGCATGAAGACAGAAGGATTGAATTCAACCTTCGCCTGCTCGCCGCGAATCTTTTGGATGTATCCAACGCCGTAGGATGTGTATAGCGAGTTGCTGCTTCTAACCAGTTCGCCTTCTCTCATCTTTGAGCGCTCGAGAGTCTCGTCTACGTCGACGCTGGCTGCAGGTTCCGGTTTCATCGCTGTTTACGATTAGAAGCCTTCGTCCTACGTTTTGATGGGTAGCCTTGGAGAATGATGCCGATCTTCGTTACGTCGTCTGGAGACAGTTTCCATAATGACGAAACAACTTCATCTACTTCAGCTTCTATTCTACTAAGAGCAGCATCTTCAGGGGAAATGGATAACCGGTGCGCGGTTTCTGACAGCTCAGCCAGATGTCGATGAGTTGGATCATCCCGATCAAATATGGGTAACCGTAAGTTCTCAAGAATAGAGGGAGCACCAAAACCTCGGCCAGCCGACGAAAAAGAGTGGACGCCTACTTTGCATGGCGCTGAGTTGAGTATGGCGCATAGATAGTGCGCCTCGGCTAAAAGCTGAAGCGGAATAAAGGAGGTTGTGTCGCCCGGAACTAATACCTTGTCGCCCAACAGTTCATGATCGATCTTGCCAACAACTGCCGCTTTGAATTGATTACCCATTCGCCTCCACACCACTTTATACGGCGCGAATGTGTAAGATCCTATATTAAAGAGAGCGAAGAATGGTCCGTCAGCCACCTCGTAGAGATAGCGGCCGTCTTCCGCCCGACCAGCCCCTCTTGCATAGTTCCCGATCATTCGCAGTTCCTCATCTGCGAGCGCCTTTTCGGAAACATAAGGTCGCGAAAAGAATTGCCAAAATTGTTCACGTTTTAGCGCCAGAGAGCGCATGCCAAAGAGATAGGCATACGTCTTCGGGAGAGCTAGTTTAATCTCCTTCTCAGTAGGAATATCTGCTTTTCTCGTGCTGGAATTGAGTATAATCGCTGAATACACCGGATCAGCTCTCCATCTTTCAATGTCTTTGCCACGCACAATCGGAAATACTCGAGTTGATTCAATCTTCGTCGGAGGCATTTGCGGTACGTTACTTCTTCCGAGCGATGGTTCATTAGTGACGATGATATTCCCATCTGGTTCGCGAGAAAGTACTTTGCAAAGAAACACGGCGTAGGGATCTAGCGATGCACCTCGCCGTCCCTTATAAGAGGATTGCCCCTTAATCTTAGATAGAAGGCTGTCCGTGCCTTCAGTAATAACCTGCCAAGCCGATCTCAAGTCGCTAATTGGCTGAGCCATGTGAGCTGTTCTTATTGTCTTGCTCATTACGTCTTCTAGGGAATCGTCGCTGGATACCACCGCCCCGGGTTTGATTTTCCACTCAACATAAGGTAGCGGATATTCGTTTGCTACTCCCTTAGTGAGGAATATCGCACCTGTTTTGTTTTCGGCCTCAAATGGTTTAATCGCAACCAAATCATGGAATTCTCGAACTTTCAGGGGCGTCATGCTGGGCGCCAAAACGAATGCCCGAAATCCTTGACCCGCAGTCTTAGATCTAACTACTTCTTGGGTGATTAGAAAACCCAAGCTCCCGCCCGGTTCGAGGTAGCGATCAAGACACGCATAGGTAAATAGGAGCGAAAGGTCCACCTCAGCTGTTCCCATCTTTGACTCGAGGCCCTTCTGGGTGAACAACCCATAGCGTCGCCAAAGAAACTTTATGTCTGTCCTGTATTGCTGCGGAAGATATCCCCAACGAACCCATGGCGGATTGCCAGCTATATAGTCGACACAGCCGCTAAATAGTGGCGCGAACGCGTTCTTAATTATTCTCGCCCAGACGCCGTTCTTCCGCGCTCTCTTAAGCTCTAGAAGTTGGACGTAAAGATCCCTATGAATAGCGTCCGAAGAGACCGACAAACCTTCATCGGCTGCCCGTTCCAAGAATTCATCAACTGAGTAATCATCGCGGACGCTAGTCTCTAGGACCTCGGCGTACTTACCAACATTTGTTCGATCACTTGCGATCTCTTCCGGGATTACAAAGCTACCAACCGCAGTCGAGAGTTTTTTGACTTTGCCTAACTCATTTTCGAATAGACTACTCAATTCGAAAGGCGTAGAGATCGAATCGCACAAATAAACTGGTATCTCCACGTTGCCAACAAACGTAATCAAGCCGCGAATGGCGATGAGGTAGTTCGTCCTCGCCGTCATTACAGCCAAGGGGTTAAGATCGAAGCCGACCACATTCGAAAGTATCTTTCTAAGAAGATCGCCTTCATCAAACCTACATTGCTCGCGTTTATCTTCATACCACTTCCGAATCCGATTAATTGCCATCACGAGAAAGGTGCCTGAACCGCAGGCCGGATCGAGTAGGCGTTTGTCGGGGTCACCAACGTACTCAAGCTCGTTCAGCACGTGGTCAGCTAACCAGTCAGGAGTGTAGTACTCGCCAAGATCATGTCGAACACTCTTTGGAAATAGTTGCTGATAGAGTTTCTTTAAGAGGTCCCGCGTTCCGACTGGATCCTCCGAAAGCGTTCCCGGATGATACTCATCAAGGCGCGCGATCATTCCCCTAACAAGTTGCTCAATTGGTTCTGACCAAAGCGACGTATACCACGCGAACAAATCACCTTCTAAAAAATTAGTAATTCCTAACTCGCGGAATATGCTGCCTGCTTCAAGGGTTTCCATCTCCCTGAGGAGTGACTTGCTTGAACCTGCTTGAACCATCCGCTGTAACGGCGTTGTTAACTTGTGAAAGTAGGCAACGATTTCGGAAGCCAACAGCTTGATGAAGAGCGCATAATATGTATGAACCGCAAAGAGTAACTCAGCCGGTCTAAATGCGCGTCGGTGCTCAATGCCGTAGAACTCGGCGAGCAGTTTTATCTTTTCTGATGGATTGTCGACATCGTAGCCACAGACTTCACCAAAAAGAATTCTCCACTGGTTAAAGAACGTCTGAGCCTTTGGATCGTCGGTTTTCGTTATTGCCTCATAGAGCGCCTGAACCCCTCTAACGGCAATGGTGTTTCCTCCCTCAGCACCGAAGTCGCCCGCAAGATACTCCGCAGAGAACGGTTTTCCAGAATCACCGAGATTGTAGAGTGCCCAAAGGAATCGCTCAGCGGAATACTTGTTGACCTCGACCGGTTCCTGTACTTGCCACTTGTCATCACGAAAGCGAATGAAGATAAAGTAGTTCCCGTCGAGTCCGACGCCGAACATCGTGTTGAGTTCATAACGATGCTCGGCGCGCATATCATAAAAGCGACTCTTGATCTGCTCGACGACCTTCTTGCTGCCGGGTGAGTCGGCTTTAGGTCCGATGCGAGCGCCAGGGTTCTTGGGGTTCTTGTATTCAATGATAACGCGGTCATAGACCGAATCCACTCGTCCGCTGGCGACGGTGAACTCATGCTTGCCTTCGAGCTTGATGCCGGTAGCTTTTTCGATGAATGCGAGTTGCCGCTCGGCCTCGATGCGGATCTCTTCTTCTTTGTCCGCCATCACCGCCGCAGCTTTGATCTGATCGGCAAACTCCGCCGCTCTTTCGGCGATCAGTTCATCAAGGCTTTCTGTTTTAGGCATCGTGGGAAGTATTTTCCTTTGGTTGAGCTAACATCCAGTATTTGTTTTTGGATACCCTACTAACGTCAAGCACTCCGTCTTTCTTCAGCTTATTTTGCGAGAAACCTGATCGTCGTATCGTACCTCAGTCGCTTGCTAGGCGTAACGGCAAGATCCGCGAGACTTAGCTTATCCAGTACTCGGTCGAAGACTTGACGAATCGCGTGAATTGGTTGGAGCTTTCCATTGTTCTGCTTGAGTACCTCAATCAGATGCGGCTGATAGAATTCTGCTTTATGAGCCTTATCACTATCCGCCTCCTCGTGGGTTAAAACTTGATTCCATGTGTCGAAATCTTTCAGAAAGAATCGGGCAAGAAAACCGCTTCGCTCTTGCATTTCGACAAGCACAAGAATGGCTTGCTTAATTCGCTCCTTTTTTTCCGCGTTTGCCTCATTGTGCCACGAGCGAATTAAGGCTTGCAGAGTTGGATCTGAAATAGCTGGCAGCGTTACGGTGTGGGGCGGCGCAGACATGTGTTCAGTCCTTTCGCTTGCAATCTTCGAGCAGGATAACTCTTAGGCGATCTAATCGGTTGGAAAAGTTATTCACTCTAATGGATGGCGCAATCATCAATCCGATACTTGAATTGCGCGACAATAACCAACATGCGACATCTGAATCGTGCGAAGGAGCGGATAGTGTTCGGATATAGCGTTCTTGATCATTGGGCCACGGTTGCAAACCTTTCCTCGAATTTCAGCCATCAACTCGTCAATCGACATTATCTTTGCACCGGCAATCGTGTCGCGGCCAGCGGGGTGATTATAGAAGACCGCTATTTGTTCAATGTGCGTGGATTTCGGAAGCCAGTCAAAGACTTCCTTGAACATATACTTCTTGCTTAGTTTGAATTTCTTTTCGTATCGCGGCTCTCGCTTATCCCACGTCAAAGCGTCCAGCGACGGCTCGTAATGAATGATGGTTTGCGTCTTGGGATTCAGACCAACGACGTCCAATTCCATTTCCCAACCTCCGCGATCACGGCGACCGACCTTGAGATTTCTTTTGACTAGACAACCTTGCCATTCGAGATATTCAGCAATGAGAGATTCGAGGTGCGACATGCAGGGTACTCCGAGCTTGAGAGTTGCTACGAACGGCGCAGATTTTGACGCAAGGCGAGCGAAATTGCTAGCAAGCAATTTCGGTTTCAGGTTCTAACGACAGGACTCAGGAGCCGGGAGACAGGGGACAGTGGAGAGATGGCGACAGCATCGTAGCCGCTGGCGAGTGATGAGCCTGCGGAATCGATTGTTTATTTTTGTCCCCAGCCTGCGGAGCTGGCGACAGAATCTTTCGCCCGCTCAAGCGGGCTCCAAATATCTTATCAATCGCGTTTCCCCAGGCTCGCTACGCTCGCCCCGGGGCTAATACTCTGTCGCACTTCGCGCTCAACAAGCCGTGACAGGGTAACGAGTAGAACTTGCCCGCCCACTATGCTTCGCACCCTCACCCAACCTCTTCCAAAGGGAGAGGATGCGGTTCTGACTAATCGTCAGGGGCTACCACCGTGTCGCGCTTCGCGCACGTGTTAGGCCAAGCAAGTTACTCTTTCTTCACCGGCGCGTCTCTAGAAGCTTTGACGCGATCGATGTCAGCGAGGCAGTTGCTTTCGGTCGTATAGCCTTCGCCCGAGTCGGCGATGATGCGGCCGTTCGATGCCTTCAAACGCCAACGCCATTCTCCTTTTGCATCCTTGTAGTAGATGTAAGTCATGATGTGATCCTTTCTTCCGTACGCCAGCTGAAGCTGGTGGTGGAAAAACGGCTTCAAAGGTGATGAGGGAGGAGTCCTGTGCAAGCTACTACGCCCTCACCCTCGCCCTCTCCCAGAGGGAGAGGGGAACAATCACGCTGAGTGTGGCCCAACAGCTATGCTTCGCACCCTCAACCTCTCCCAAAGGGAGAGGGAACAATCAACGCGAGTTCCGGGGGCGGCACCCTGAACTTTTGCGACGCACGCCCCAGCTACTATCGATCAGCCCTTCAGACTGCTCTCTACTGACTCGGTCCGGGTACGCCGCCCGGCTTAGTCTTGGCGCGGGTCAGGCCTGAGCGGCGCTCGCTCTTGCGTGTGTAGCCGAACGCTTCGTACAAGCTGCTGTCCGGACCTTCGCTGGGATCGGCCAGGACGCCGTTGACTACCAGTTGCGCCTTCGCACTGAAAGCTGTGTCCGCAGCGTCACGCTCATTGATCGCAGCCGTCATCTGGCTTTCCAAATCGGCAATGCGTTGCCGCGCAGCAAAAGCGGGCTCGGCTAACGCTTTGAATTGTTCGAGCGTCATGCCGCCGAAAGACTTGGTTGGGGCCAATGTCTCCCAGGCATTAATCATGGTTCTCATTTTCTGTTCGTTACTCTTAGGGTTGTTTGGCATTTGAGAATCTCCTTGCGCTCGAGGCGCGTTGTAAGGTGGAAAGGTAGCGTGCCCGCGTCGGGTGCGCCGTAATGTTTGGTGGCAAAGGGAACTCGCGCAAGAACGTGGGAGCACCGCAATGTCACGCGCCTACAGACCTGGTTCGGCTGAAGGCGAATCCTGCGAAATTGCAGGAATACCGAGCAAAAGCGAGGGATTTAGCTCTGAGTGGCGGCGATTCTGGCCTCCGCAGCAAGCGATCAGAATCGTAGCCGCTGGCGAGTGAAGCGAGCCTTCGGAACCAGGTGTCTATTCTTGGTTGAGCCTGCGAGAGCTGGCGACAGTTCCCCCAGGCTCGCTGCGCTCGCCCGGGGCTAATACTTCTGTCGCGCTTCGCGCTCGATTACCAAGCCTGCGCAGCAGGCGACCAGAATGGTAGCCGCTGGTGAGCGAAGCGAGCCTGCGGAATCGGTCATTCATATTTAATAGAGCCTGCGGAGCTGGCGGCAGAATCTATCGCGCTGCGCGCTCAAAGTGGCAGGTTCAATTCATTTGAGGGACGGATGTCCGCTTCGAGCACGCGTTGCATGTACTTCAACAACATGGCGTTCTCGTTCATGTCCTCAGATACGATGCAATCGCCCGGCAGGATCAGTTGAAAGTCGCGGATGTGCGCATCAATCGCCGTGAACAGAATGCAGATGTCGCCGGTGAAGCCGGCCATGATCAGGGTCTGCGCGCCGAGATGTTTCAGCAACAGATCGAGCGTCGTTGAGTAGAAGCCGGATTGCGTTGGCTTGAGCACGAAGTAGTCTTCGGGTTGCGGTTTCAAAATCTCTGCGATGGGACGGCCGCGCGTGTTGTCATCGATGCAGTGCGAAACCAGCGTGCGGAAATCCGAACGCCACTTGCCAAAGTTGTCGTTGACGTAAATCGTGGGAATGCCCGCGCGTGTTGCCTTGTCTTTCAGCGCGGCGATGTTCTTTGCGGCAGGCAAAGCGTGTTGCGCCAGGACGTCTCCGCCCGGAAATTCCAGGTCGTTGATGACATCGACGAGTAGAAGGACGACGCTCGAGTCATCGGGAGCGTTGCCGTGCAGATCAGAACTCATTAAATCAAGTCGGGAGTTGCGAGTCGGGAGTCGGGAAGCGCGGGTCAAGAGTTGCGAGTCGAGCGTCGATCCTTCCCGACGCCTAACTCGCGACTCTTTACACTCGCGACTCTTTACTGGGGTGTCTTACCCTTTGTTGTCCCAGTGGTCTTCGTATTGGTGTTGGTCGCTTTTGCGGCAACGACCTTCAACTGGTTCGTCACTTTCTTCACGCCGTCTGTTTCTTTCGCGATGCGTTCAGCCTCGGTCTTAGCTTCGGCGGTGTCGACTTGCCCGCGCAAAGTGACGGCGGCCTCCACTACATCAACGTTGATCTTGCGTTCGGGCGTCTGAGTATTGCCGATCAACTTGGCCACGATCTTGGTATGAATCCAGGCATCTTCCAGAGACTGGCCAATCGTTTCCTTGTTGGCCTTGGCCTTTTCGCGTTCCTCGCGCGCCTGTTCCTCGGTGTATTTGGGTGTGGCGGTCGCAGTGGGAGACGGCGGCCCTTCAGTGCGCAGACCCGTATTGCTGTTTGAATTCGCATTCGCGCCGGCGTTGGTATTCGTCTCAGTATTATTGCAAGCAGCGAACGCCATGCTTAACAACACGATCAGCGACAACAAGCAAGCGTTCTTTCTCATTTCATGTCTCCTTTCAAAGAAATCAGAAGCCCGGGCGCCACCGATTCGCTTTGCCAAAATGGTTAAGCTATCGCGCATGCGCTCGAGCTTCCGAAAGTCCAAAAAACTAACCCAGCACTCGCCAACTTCACCATTAGCCGGCGATCTCGTCACCGAGGTCTTCAACGGCCTCGCCGACTTTCCTGCGCGCTCTTCCAACTGTCTCTTGCACCCGGCCTTCTGCACGCTCCTGCTGACCGCGCTCGTGCAGATCCGGATCGTTCAGAGCCTTACCAAGTTTTTCTTTGACCGCTCCGCTGACCTTCTTGCCTTTGCCTTCCAGTTCGTCTTCGTAACGCATAACACGACCCTCCTTCCGCCCGTTGAGCGCCTAGACAGTTCGGCGACCAGTGACTAATTGAAGAATCAATACAATCACGGCAACGACTAAGAGCAGGTGAATCAAGCTACCGCCCACGCCGCCGATGAGTCCTAACAACCAAAGCACGAGCAGCACTAAAAGAATTGTCCACAGCATAAGGTTCATCCATCCTTTCGTGAAACATCCTGTGTTCTGACCTGATGGACGATGAGCAATGGTCATGCCAGCGGGATTTTCGCTGAACAAAAGGCGTAGGAGAACGGCGCTTGAACTAAAAGAGAACGCTGGTTCGCATTGATAGAGATCAGGAGTCGGGAGTCAGTGGTCAGAAGGCAGAAGCAGAAGCAGAAGGCAGAATCGGAACACCTAACTAAACAATGGTCAAGAAGTTTTCTGAAGTTCGGGTCGCCATTACTGCAATCGAAGGTGCCTGTATCCACTAACCACTGACCACTGACCACTGACCACTGACTATCTCACCATCGTTCCAGTTCGGGACCAGCGAGAGTTGGTGAAGAAATCGAGCGGGCTGCTGAAGGGCTTGGTCTCGTCGTAAGACCAATAAACAAACATTGCGCGGCCGATGATCAGATCGCGCGGGACGAATCCCCACGCGCGACTGTCCAGGCTGTTATCGCGATCGTCACCCATCACGAAATAACAGCCACCAAGGTGCAACTGTCCAGTGGAATCCTGACAGCTTTCGGGAACCTTTGCGGGTTTGCCGTTGACCGCGTAATGAAAATCAGCGCTCGCGCTGACGTCCTGCCCCTGGCGCGCATTCGTGACCGTGCGCGGAAAGTAATAGACGTTGTAAAGTTCGCCGGGTTGGTGGGCCGTATCTTCGACAATCTGCAGCGGCGCTTTGTCGCTGGTGCTCTGCGCAACGATGATGTGCTCCGGCAACGCTTCGCCGTTGACATAAACCTTGGTGCCTTTCACTTCCACCGTGTCGCCCGGCACGCCGATAACCCGCTTGACGTAATTAACCTTAAAGGGAATGTTGTCTTCCTCGCGGTCACGCTCAGGGTTGTTAGCATTGCCGGGATACTTGAAGACGATGATGTCGCCGCGTTTGATCTGGCGCTGGGGAAGAATCGGGAACGTCGGCCCCGGCGCAAAGACGAATTTATTGACTAAGAGATGATCGCCGACGGTGATCGTGTTCTCCATCGACGCAGTCGGCACCTTGACGGCTTGCACGATGAAGGTCATGCCGAACAAGGCCATGATGACAGTCACGACGGCCGACTCAAAATATTCACGAATGACGGTCTTCGGCGGTCCGACTTGCTCTTCAACCTTCGCTTCACCTTCGCGTCCATTCGGGCGCACCGACCGCGCGGTGAAGGCGCCGGTCTTCTCTGCGGAAGCTTTCTCGGTCGTGACTGAGTCGTTCATCTCCGTCATCCTAGATGCGCGAAGTGGCGTGGTCAAGCCGCGCTTTCGTCCGCTTGCATCTGCTGTAGCGCCGCTTGCGCCGCGGCCGCTTCAGCAGCCTTGATCGTTTGCCCCTCACCACGCGAAGCGCCGCCATTCCATTTCAACTCAACGTGGAACATTCGTTTGTGCGGAGGGCCCAATGTTTCGACGACCGTGTATTGCGGCGTCGGCTGGTGGTTCGCTTGTAGTTTTTCCTGGAGCATGGTCTTCGGATCAGCAGCCGCCGCCGCGACCGGATTAGCTGTGCGCAGTTCTTCTCCCAAAGAATGCTCGACAAATTTTCGGGCCGCTTCCAATCCGCCATCGAGATAGATGGCGCCGGTGACAGCTTCGAAAACATCGGCGAGCAAAGCATGCTTGCGACGGCCGCCGCTCTTCTCTTCTCCGCGACCGAAACGAACGAACTCGCCGAGGTGAAGCGCGATCGAAGCTCTCGCCAAAGTCGGAGCACTCACCAATCGATGCTTCATGCGCGAGAGTTCGCCTTCGGTGGCGCCTGGGTAAGCCCTGAAGAGATACTCAGCGACGATGAGGCCGAGAATTGAATCGCCCAGGAACTCAAGCGCTTCGTTGTGCAAATTACGCGCGGACGTTCCGGCGCGCGGCGATACTTGCTCGTGCGCCCACGAGCGATGCGTCATCGCCTGCGTCAGCAAACCATCGTCGCGAAAACTATAGTCGACAATCTTTTCAAGCTGCGCGAGATTTTCCAGGCTGGTTTGTTTCACTGTTCTCGGATTCTAACAAAACGCCGAACGCAGCGTCGAAACTGACGATGCATTCGGCGTTGATTGCGCAATGCGCGCGCCGCTCCGGTTCTTCAGTTAGTTGCGGCGGAATTTCAGAGGCTTTCGTTGCGGAGTCGGCGTGGCGGTCGGCTTCGCTGTTCCGGCCGGCGTACTGGTTCCCGTGCCAGTCGTGCCCTTGCCGGTAGTTGACGTGTTGTTGGTCACGCTGCCGGTCGGCTTAGTTCCGTTGTTCGCGCCGCCGTTAGCCGGAGTCCCGTTGCTGCCATTTCCGTTTGTCGCGGGTGTCGAAGAGGGGCTTGGGCCCGGAACGGAAGTAACCGGTGTCGGCACGTCCGGAATCGGCGTCGAAAGAACCTTCGCCACCAGCTCGGTCACGTTCGCATCCGTCGCGGCCTTGTTGCGATATTTATAGTCAACTGCCAGATCGGTGATGAGTTCCTTCTTCTTCGTTGCGTCTGGAGTCAACGCTGCGGCGCGCGCCATCGCATCGATCTGATTGTCGATGACGCGATTCAGATTCTCAAGAATCACCTTGCTTTGATCTGTCTCAGTCTTGTCCGGCTTTAGCGATGCTTGATACTCTGCCGTCAGTTTCTGGCGCGATCCGTTCGCATAAGCCGCGGCTAAGTCCACATACAACGCCGGGTTCTTCTTAACTTCACTTTCAATCTTCGCGGCTTTCAATAGATCAGTAATCGCATCGGCCGGCGCAGAAGTTAGTTTGGATCTGGCAATTGTCCAGTCAAGTTGAGCCAGTGCCTGATCCTTGGTGTAGACCTTGGGCGTCTTTCCAGATTCGATTAGCGAAATTGCCTTGGTCGCATATGTCGCTGCCTCGTTAAGCAGGCTGGCATCTCCCAAGCCAGCAATACCGAGAATCACGTTTAGGTCGACATTGTCCGGATCCTTCTCCAGCAACTGCTTACCAAGCCGCATCTGCTCGGCATACTTGTTACCCTTAACCGCAGCATCAAACAATTTGCCAATGTCGGCCGTCTTGGCGTTCGCATCGACGGGATCGACAAGTACCCTCTTCATATACTTCGCATATTGATCGTCCAAGCCGCAGGCGTTGATGTATTTCATCGCGGCGTCGTAGGCAAGTTTCTGTTGCGCAGCATCGCCCTTGAAGTTCGGAAGAAAAGTCTTCGCGTACCACAAGTCTTTATTCTCGTCAGTACACTGATCGTTCTGTGCCAACGCGGGAACAGCGAACACTGCTAAGGCAGCAGCGAGTGCCAGTAGTTTGATCGTTCGTTTCATTTGGTTGCTAAAAGCCTCCGATCGATTCTTCTTTAAACTCTGTCATTGCCACGTCGGCAATTGCATCGCCTGACGGCGCGAAATTTAAGATGCAATCAGCGAGCCGCTCGTTGTCACCTGGGACAGCACTACCGAGATGCGGGGAACTTCTGCGGCCCAAAACGACAATGAGAGCGGCAATAATCGTGCAAGAGTCGCTACAGTGTCAAGCTTGAAGTGCGCCCAAACCATCGCTGGAGAATTACAGTAAAAATGCCGAACTCTCGCAAGCTGATTACGAGAGTTCGGCACCGTATGATTGTCACGAAATAAGCCGGTAGCCTGCAGCCGCCGTATCACTCCTGATTCGGCTGAATCCGTCGCGGACGACCCTCCTCGGTTGCGTTCGCATTGGGCTTGGCCTGTGTCGCTGGCGTCGTCGGCTTCGTGCCAGTCGTCGCCGGCTTCGTAGTCTTCGGCTTGTTATCGACCGGAAGCGGCATCGACGTCGCCTTCACTTTGCTCTTAGAGTCCACGGCCGCGTCTTTGTTCCCGCCGTCGTCTTTCGCAGCTGCTTTGGCAGCGTCAGTCGTGGCCGCATTATCGTCAGCATTCTCTTCGGCTTCAGCGGCGGCCTTGTTCTCCTTGGCCTCTTCGTCAAGCGCGGCGGCCTTCTTGTCGCGCGCCGGCGTTTCATCGTCCGGACCTTCAGCGACCTGGAAGTTGATATTGGTGCCGAAGCGCGGGCTGAGAGCGCTGTAGATCTTGCCGGCCACAGCGGCGGGCAAATGGTTGTGCGCATCAGTTCCGCGAGTGATCACAACGACGGCGAGACGGGGATTAACGACGGGAGCGTAGGAAGTGAACAAACCGAGCCATGAACCCTGACCAATGCAGGTGCCGGTCTTGCCGGCGACGGTTTGATCTGGCCGATATGCCTTCTTGCCTGAGCCGTAGTTCACCGCGCCAATCATTCCCGGCAACATGCGTTTCCAGGCGTCGCCTTCGATGTTCAGCTTGCGGCGAACTTCAGTCTTGAACTGTGTGTTCTCGTCGACGGTGCGCGGCACGTGCGGTGTCAGCAGCTTGCCGCCATTCGACATGGCCGAAACCAGAGTCGCCAACTGCACGGCGGTCACTTCAAAATCATCGCCGTGCGAACTCATATGGTTCACGGCGTATCCCGTTTTGTAGAGCGGCACACGGCCGGCATATTCGTTGGCGTAGTTGATGCCGGTCCTTTCACCCAATCCCAACTCGCGCGCGTAGCCAACCATCTTGTCGAAGCCAACCTGGCCGCCAACATGCTGGAAATACGAGTTGTTTGAGTAAGCGAGTGCATCCGTAAGGTCGATGCGATAGTTGCCGCCATCGCTGACGGTTTCGATCGGTTGGATTACCTTCTCTTCGATACCGGCGACGCCGGTGACAAGCTTGATGGTCGAACACGGTTTGAATCCGCGGCGCAGTCCCCAATCCTGATTCACAACGGTGTAGATGCGACCGCTCTTCGGATCCATTACGACGACGGTTCCGGCGTGATGACCGAGCGCTTCAACCGCAGCCTTACGCACTTCGAGATCTTCGCCGACGGTATTGTCCTTGGCGATGTTCTCCTGGACTTCACTGCGCATGCCTTCATCGATCGCGCGCTGGCGAGCAATCGCGGCCTGGCGACGTTCCTCGGCGCGGCGGCGAGCTAACTCGAGATCGTGGCGGTGACTGCGTTGGAACTTCCGCATCTCGGCAGCGAGTTCCCGCTTGCTCAGTTTGTGACCTGCGCGCTTCTGCAACTTCGCGATATAGGCCGACTGCTCGCGAGCCTGACGCGCACTCTCTGCGCGTGCTTCTTTCTTCGACATGCGGCGACTACCGCGTCTGTCTGAGCGCGCGAGTTGGCGGCGTTCGCGTCGCGAAAGCTTCGTACCGCGGGCGACCTTGCGCGAGTTTGATTTGCCGCGCGCAGCAGCGCGGCCTCCCGATCGCTTCGGTCGGGCTGATGCTTCTAACCCTGATGTACCAATTAGTATGAAGAGAAGGAAGAGGCTAAACGATATAAGTGCAACCCGAGGGAACTTTCTATTTCTCATTGGCGACTCCTAAAGAAAAAACTACGGCCAATTGCGATTTAGGCGGAATCCGATAAAACTCTCGCTGCTTATTCCGCGTCGAGGGGCGACGCGACCTTGCTCGTCCTAGTAAGAATCCGAAAACCCTAAGGGTGACTGAATTCCAGCAATTCCGACTGCCGAGTGCTTTAATCCACCACTAACCTGAAGTGAGGCGGGACCAGCTTCCCGCGGGTAGCCTCTGCCGGGCGTTGATTTGAGGCCGAGGCAACTATAACATCGCTATAACCAAACAGCAATACGAAAATCAGCCGTGTTTATAGCTGGCTTGGCGCATTGATTGCTGTAAGCCGTGAACTTGTTACGATTCAAAAATAGTTTCCGTGTTCGCCTGCTGCTATTACTGGCAGCGCTGCTGGTCTTAACTCTCAGCGTTCAGTATTACGTGAGCCAGCGGTCGGTGCGCAACAACACGCAGTTCTTCGCGCGGCAACAGCGAGCTGTGATGGCTGGCGTGGCGCTGGGTGTGAACAGCCTTTCAAGCGGTCTGTACCTCGATCAAATGCGCGACCAGGTCAATCCTGCGTTGCTCGGTCAGCAGGCAGAGCGGGTAAAGAACGTTTTGATCGTCGATGAACAAGGCAACATCAAAGACAGCCTCGATAAAGATCTAGTTCCCCAATTCAATCCCGACAAATCGACTCGTTTTGTGAAGGTGAAAGATATCGCGCTGCCGCCGCTGCGCCCCGCCGTCGAGCTGCCCTCTGACAATCCCCAACTGCCGGAAGGCATGAACATTGGTCATTTCACCGCAGCCAACGATCCGGGCGCATTTTATTTTCCGGTCGCCACCACCAACGGCACGCGCTATGTAATCGTGGTGCTCGCGTCGGCAAATAGCATGATGACGGTCTTAAATCGTCAGGCCCGGCAGTCTCTGCTCATTACGCTGGCAGTTCTCCTGGTCACGACTTGCCTGACCGGTCTGGTCGTTTGGCGATTTACGCGACCGATTAAGTCGCTGGCGATCGCAGCGCGCAGTGTGGCCACGGGCGACTTCTCGTTTCGGGTGCCGACGATCAAGCGTCGCGACGAGATGGGAGAGCTGACCGAACTCTTCAACGAAATGACGGTCAAGCTGGCCCGCACGCGCGAGTTGGAAGCGCAACTCTACAATGCTGAAAAAGCGATCGTCGTCAGCCGGCTGGCTTCAGCAATCGCGCACGAGATTCGTAATCCGCTGAACTACATCAATCTCACGCTCGATCACTTGCGAGCTTCGTTCGCGCCGGACGATCCGCAGAGGCAGGAGAAGTTCGAGAGCCTAACCAAACAACTGAAATTAGAAGTAGGCCGCATCAACGATCGCATCACTGAATTCTTGAACTACTCGCGGCCGCCCAAGCTCAATCCCGAGCCGCTCGATCTGGTTGCGCTCGCGCGCGATGCTCTGCGAATCTTTGAAGTGCAAACCACGGAAACCGACGTCAACGCGACAATTGTGACGGATGGCGAAGTGCCGAAGGTGATCGCCGACGCTGAGGCATTGCGGTCAGCGTTGACTAACCTCATTATCAACAGCCTGCAAGCGATGAATGGCCAGGGCGGCAAAGTCACGGTGGTCCTGTCTGGCGAAGAAAGCGGCCGGCGCGCGCGCATCGATGTTGTCGATAATGGCCGGGGTATCGAGGCCGACGATATTTCAAAAATATTTGAGCCGTACTTTTCGACTAAAGAAACCGGCACGGGCCTGGGTTTAGCGATTGTGAAGAAGGCCATCGAGGATCATCAGGGTACGATTACGGTAAAATCAAAAGTAGGAGAAGGAACCACATTCACGATCACTCTACCCGTGTCGGTAGCGGGAGCGGACCGGGTTCCCCGCGCGGGCAGCCCGCGTGGGACGGTGGATGCGGGCGGTTGATTGCTCCATCGTTAGATGTAGAGACAGAGAATAACCACCCGCTACCGCAGGTGGTTCTGACGAAATCATGGCACGGAAAACAATACTTGTAGTCGACGACGAAAAACCGCAACGCGACATTCTGCAAGAGATCCTGACGAGCGCGGGCTATGACGTTACCTCCGCCGCCTCAGGTGAAGCCGCGCTGAAGTTTGCCAGGGATCGCAGCTTCGATCTCGCCCTGACCGATTTGAAGATGACCGGCATGGACGGCATCGAGTTGTTGCAGCAACTGCTCGCGCACGATTCGTCCATCATCGTGATTTTGCTGACCGCGCATGGCACGATAGATTCCGCCAAAGACGCTTTGCGGCGCGGCGCGTTCGACTATCTGCAAAAGCCGTTCGATCGCGAGCGATTGCTGGAGACAATCAAACGCGCACTCGGCACGCTGGATAAAATCGACGTTGAGATCATCTCGGCTTCGCCGAAGATGGAAGCCGTCAAGAAGATGATTCTGAAGGTCGCCCGTTCGAGCTCGACAGTTTTGATTCGGGGCGAATCTGGCACCGGCAAGGAATTGATCGCGCGCGCGATTCACAATCAATCGCCGCGATCGTCTGACATGTTTCAAGCGGTGAACTGCGCCGCGATCAACGAGAACCTGCTGGAGTCAGAGTTGTTTGGACACGAAAAAGGTTCGTTCACCGGCGCGCATGCCGAGAAGAAAGGTCTGTTCGAAGTTGCGGATCGCGGCACGCTGTTTCTCGATGAGATTGCTGAACTCGACGTCAGCATGCAAGCGAAACTCTTGCGCGCTTTGCAGGAGCGCCGCATTCGCCGCGTCGGCGGCACCTTCGAAATTCCTGTTGACGTGCGCGTAGTCGCGGCCACCAATCGGGATTTGCGCGCGATGGTCGGTGACGGACGCTTTCGCGACGATCTCTATTATCGAATCAATGTTCTTTCGATTGACGTGCCGCCGTTGCGCGAGCGTCGCGAAGACATCCCCGTGCTGATCGATTACTTTCTGAGGAAGCACACCAGGAACACGTCTCGTCTGATAAAAGGTCTGGCGCCGGAAACGAAGCGGATCATGAATGATTACGGCTGGCCGGGGAATGTGCGCCAATTAGAATCGGCGATCGAACGCGCCATCCTCTTGTGTGAGGGCGACATGATCACGCCTGACGATTTGCCCTCGGAAGTGCGGCAGGAATCTCAAGCGGCCGTGACCGGCGGTTTCAAACTGCCGGCAGAAGGAATCAACTTTGAAGAAGTGGAAAAGAACTTGATTCTGCAGGCCATGGATCAGACTGATTACAACATCACGAAAGCGGCGAAGCTCCTCGGCCTCACCTTCCGCACCCTGCAATACCGTTTAGAGAAGTTCGGCATCAAGCGAACGGACGGCAAAGATGGAAAGGAAGAAGGCGAAGAATGACGCGACTAAGCCGTGGCAGAACCGCTCACAGTGGTGAGCGGGAGAGAGAGTTACCGTTAGCGCGCGGTTACTATGTGAAGCAGGTTTGGCTTGTCCCGGCACTCCTACTGGCGCTAACGACAACCTCGTGCATCAAGAAATTCGCTGGCGACAGATTGGGCAGCGGCCCAACGCCTGCGCCAGCGGAAGTCTCTTCGACCGCCCAGGTCGTCAAGGTCGTTTCGCACTTCATCCCCAAATCGACTTCAGCGCCCGGGAACATTGAACTGGAGATCACGCCCGGATTTCACGTCAACGCTAACCCGGCGACTTTCCCATATTTGATTGCCACAGAAGTGCAGCCGGGCAATGTGGATGGAATCACTGTCGGCAAGATTGCCTACCCGGCTGGTGTCGCCCAGAAGTTTGAGTTTGCGGATCAGCCGCTATCGGTTTACGAAGGGAAAGTGACGATCCCGATTCCCCTCACCGTTGCCCCTGACGCCAAAGGGCAGCGAATGCTGCCACTGAAATTGCGCGTGCAAGCCTGTGATAACGAGAAATGTTTGCCGCCGGCCACTCTGGATTCAGCCATCGCAATTAATATCGACGCACTGCGGCAATGACCGAACGCATTTGGATTACCGTGTCAGGAATTCTCCTGGTGCTGGCAGCCGCGTTTGTTTGGCGGAACAACTATTCGGCCGCATTCGTAGTCGCCGCGTTAGGCGCGTGCGCGTGGTTTCTCAGCTACCGCGTCCAGCTAAAGGCGAAAATTACTGAAGACGATGTAACTGACGATGAGGATGATGAACAGTCGAATGAAGACTAAGACCTTTGTAATGATTTTGATTTGCGGACTGAGCAGTATCGTCACTGCCTCTCTCACAGCCGCCACGCCTTCGGATGAATCCGATGTTCGCAATGCGATCCAACATACGTTCGATCAGTTGAAGAACGGACAGTACGCAGCGCTCTATGATTCACTGCCGTCTTCAACGCGATCGCGTTTGCCGAAGGATCGTTTCGTCAACGGTCTGGAACGCAGCCAGGGTTTTTTCCAGCTCCAGCGAATCGAAATTGGTCCGGTTCGCGTCTCCGGCGATATCGCAGTTGCCGACACCGTCATGTACGCACACATCGCCAAACCTCTCGATGGTGATGGCAAACTCGTGGTTCAGCAGTACCTGATTCGTGAGGGCGGATCATGGCGTGTGGTGACGGGCGACAACGCAACCATTAACCGGTTCCTCAAAAACAATCCGTCGTTCGCGCGACGCTTTCCGATCAGGAAGCCGAACGCTTATCTAAATCAAAATGGAAAATGGGTTGCGATTCCGCTGGGCGGGCATCAGTAACCACTGCTATCCATTGGACTGCAAAGTTAAGGTAAGGAGTTTTGACTGTATTGACTGAAGTCAGTGAGAAAATCGATCACTCCTTCGGTAGATGATAGATCTTTGTCCAACAACAACGGTCGAAAGTAAATGTGCAGGCTGGGAGCTTCCAGATCCCAGTCCACAGCCAACACGCGTTTTCCACTACTGGCGAGAATCCAAGCCACATTGGCCATGGCCCATTGAGCGCCCGGCTCCGCCCTTGTACGAATAGAATGTGAAGAGTTTGCCGCGCGACATAAATCATCTATGGAGGTCCGGACAATTTCGGTTTATCGATGGCCAGGCCGGCTTCCAAAGGCTTGGCGATCGCGCCCAGCTCCAGCATCCTCATGCGCGTCAGCGTCAACACGTCATGAAGCGACTGGCGAAATTCTTCGGCGGACTTTACCAGTCGCCAAAGTTGGTTTGATTGTGAAATCATGTGATATCGAAAGGTCAATTTCAGAGCCTGATCTAACGTGGGCCAAGCCGACTGGAGATTTGAATCTCGGTCATTGCACAACACCAGGACGGCCAGGTTCAAGAAGTTCTGCTGATCGAGTTGAACCAGGAGTTCTTGATATCGGGGGATTAACATTGCCCAGACATCGACGATTAAAACGGCAAGATTGTTTCTGCTCTCAATCTCGCGCAGCCGGGAAACCAGAACGTCGTCGCAAACTATGATTTCCGAGAACAGACCTTCCTCTGCGGCTACCCGCTGAGCCATCACACCAGCTCGCTCGGCAATATCCGGGAAGAAGGGTTGCCAGTCCCAAGCGTCCTCGTCACTATAATTTTCGGCAGATGTCCCCAGTTCCTGCATCTCTACGGCTGTTGGCACAACGTAAACAAGACTAACCAGCCGCGGACCTAGTGGTCGAGACGGCGCCGAAATCGGTGAGTCCGTTTCCCGGAATGCACTGTTGACGTTTGCTAGTGAAGGAAGCTCCAACAACGGCGGCAGAACTTGCGCCTCGGTCGTCTTGATTAACGTTTCCGCAAATTCGCTGAGGATCATTTCGTATTCGTATTGAAATGACCCGTACTGCTTGACCATTTGACGCAAGCCTTTCCGGAAATACTCTGAAGTCGGCGCGCCAGTCAAATATTGAACATCGGCTGCCGCGGCGGGAATTGACTCTCTTGTGGGAATCCAAAGCAACGGTAAGATCGCGGGTCGGCTCCCGCCGCTTGCCTGGACAGAAGCGGCGGTTCTTTGTCGCTCCAGGAAGATCTGAAATTCCTTGCCGCACTGCTCGCTCTTGAAATAGGCGGGTGAGTAAAGCGACACCATGACCTGGCTTTCCTGAAGCGCCTCGCCGATGCGTTCCGGCCAACTGTCCCCCCGTGCCATATTGGCGTCATCAAAGAATCCGACCGTCTCTGAACCATATCCCAAGCGACGACGCAGTTCGTTGGAGAGATCTCCATAGAATCTCGCTAGTAACGGATCGAGGTTCGCGCGAGCGTAGCTGAGATAGAAAAGAAATTGAGGGGACGTCAGGCGAATGCCCGCACCCTTGCGCGTTTTCTTTTGTCTTGAGTATAGCGCGAGGACGCGTTGCCGTTCGGATTCCGAGACCGGCTCGAATGGTGTTTCGACGCCGGTCAGGTAAGTTACGATTCGCTCTGTTGCGCCGAGTATTGAGTTGGTCTGAAACGGCTTATCTCCGAAGGTGGCGAGGATCTCTTCGTAGGCGTAGAAAGGAACATAAGAAACAGCCACATTCCCCCAATAAGAACTTCTCTTGTCCGGTTCTATGTGCCAGAGAAAGCGGTCGAACTTTTCGCGGGCGGCCGCCATCGCTAATTCGAGCTTTTCCTTTTCGGAATTCTCAACGCGCGTGGGTATCGGAAAGATCGGCATTTGTAACTCGTTTGGTCTTCTGGGCTGGGCCGCCACTGACTCGGTCACCGCGCCCGCTCCCTCAATGCTCTGATTGTTCAGCGTGAAGCAGACGACCAGGATGTCAGGCATTTGCACCGTGCAAATACCGGACGTATCGCTGACTCCGGTGCGGCTATCGATTAGGACATAATCGTATTCTGCTCGCATCCGCTGCTTGGCATGTTCCAGCAGGATTCCTCCGCCCAGTTTTTCATAAAACGATTGCCAGCTAAACGAATTGACCCGGGTCGAATAGGATGAGCCCTGTCTGCCTGCCGGAATGACATCTATGGTGCCACCATCGGGAAAATCCCAACTCAGCGATGAAGCGTAGCGCAGAATATTTGTGTAAGGCTTGTACCAGTCTTCATCACCTCCGGAGGATTCGGAATCAGATCGGCGGCGAGTAGTCTTTCGAGCAGTCTTTGCCGGTTCTTGATGTTTATCTCTTGCCTGAGATTCGGGAACCGTGGCCGCCTCGGCAAACTTGATCACAAAATCGATTAAGCCATCGGAACTGGTCAGGTCTTTGTCGAGCAGGAACGGATAAAAGTATCGGTGCAAACCCGGCGCCTCGAGATCCCAGTCGAGCGTGAGCACGCGTTTGCCTTGACTGGCGAGCACCCAGGCGACGTTGGCCAGGGCCATTGAGCGCCCAGTGCCTCCCTTATATGAATAGAAGGTGATAATTTTGCCTGGTTTTCTAGTTTCCATTTCCCGTAGAGGTCACGCCTGGGCCCGCGATGATAGGCTGAAGAATTGTTTCACCCTCGATTTTCTTAAAATCGTTGGTGACGTCGATGATTTGCAGCTTTACCCTCTGCAACGTGACACTCAGGACCGAAATCAGATCATCGTATGAGGTGATCGTGTCAATGAACAGGTTTGGATCTTTTGAACGGGCCTTGGTAACAAACGCTTTGCGAATCGCGCTCTCGAGCGTGTTGCGTTTCTTGACCGTGTTGTCGTCTTTATCGTTCCAGGGAATTAACACCGCACAATTCCAGAAGCTGTAACTATCATATTTCTGAATCAAATCTCGATACTCGGGAAGACAGAGAGTCCAGGAATCCACTAGCATGATCACGACGCGGTTATTCTCCTGGGCCTGCTTGATCACCTTGATCAGATCTGCGCCGAGAGAGATTCGTCCGTGGCGGAATCGCTCCTTGGTTGCCACACTCTGGGCGACAAAATCGACGTCGTCAGTTACCGGCAGGTATGGCTTCCAGTCTAAACCGTCCGTTCCGTAATAAGGTTCGCGTCCAAACACCACCATTTCGTCAGCCTTTCCGGCCACGTAAATGAAATCAGCATAAAAGGAGCCTCCGGAAGTGGCCGACTGCGCCTGGCCGCTTCCGGCGACGTGGCTTGAGAGAAATAAGCTCTCTACTTGTTTAATGTCGGGCTCTTCAGGCAGTGGCTGCAGAACGTGTTTCTTGGCCAGCGCAATCACCTTCTTCTCAACGGCATCCAATAGGTCCTCGTAATCATTCTTCAACTGCCGATCGTTCCGCCGGAGTAAGTAGCGCAGCCCATTGTCCCGATAGACTTTCGGATACTTGTCATCGAACATTTGAATATCTTCAATCGCTGCCGGCAGCGGGAGCAAATCTGCCGGGGGATCCAACATGATCGGCAAGATCAAGGGAGGCCATTTGTCGGTTTCGGCATTGGCGTGGGCCATTAATCGGCGCGTGAAAATCTCAAGCTCGCGTCCGCAATAATCGCTGGAGAAATAGGAGGGCGAATACATGCAGATAATCAGCCGCGTATCCATCAAGGCCTTAACCAAGGCAGAAGGCCAGTCATCGCCCTGTTGAATATTCTCGCCGTCGTAAAAGCCGGGTTGATCCGCGCTGGGGATCTTCAGCCGCACACGCTCTTGAAGATCTTCGTAGAATTTATTGATGCATTTGTGGTGGTCGCCATCGCGATCCAGTCGCGCGTAGCTCAGGAAGAACCACAGGTCAGCCATAACATTCGGCCCCTTTGCAGGAGGTGCGGTTTTAACAGGGCGCTAATATATCAACAATCTGCCCGACATTGGCACTCTTTTTTAAGGCCAGAGAATGCGGTGTGAGTGGATTTAGCTGGAGAGTAAATCCTCGAAACTCAATTGGGCATCGTCAGTCTGCACGTTATGCGGGCCGTAGACTCGCGGGACGTCCAGAGCTTCGCGCACGGCATCGAGATGAAAACGAATAATTCGTGGCGTGAGACGCACGGAAGGGATGCGACGCTTTTGCGCCAGGCGACGAACAGTTGATTCGCTCACCTGCAGAATCTCAGCAAGCTGTTTGGCGGTCAGGAATTCCTCGCGATCGGACATGGTTGTCGCCCTCTCCCTCTGGGAGAGGGATGGGGTGAGGGCTTGTAGCTTGGCCGCCCTCAATATTTCGTCCCTTCGCCGTGAGGCGCAGCCTCACGGCGACAAAAAGACTTAATCGTTAAGTCAGCGCTATGCTTCGCACCCTCACCCACCCTCTCCCAGAGGGAGAAGGAATTCTGCAAGGCTAACTCTTCTTCTTATACGTCAGCGCCACTCTATACACTGCAGCGGTCTCTACCTCAACATCTTTGGACGAAGGTTCCGAGTCGCCGGCTTTCAACGTCAGCCGGTACTTCGCTGGATCAGGAGGCAGCCGGAAAACAAATTCTCCGGTTTCGCCGGTGACGCGCGAATCGAGCTTTTGAATTGCGTTATCGCTGATTACCCGCGCGAGCTCAACTTTTACCCCCGCAACGCTGCGACCTCCGTCAGAAAAGACACTGCCCCTGATAAAAACGATCGAGCCTTCGTCAATAGTTAGATAAAGTTTGTCGCCCAGCGTGCGCGTCTGCCCCGCTTTCACTGACACGTCATCAATCGTGCCAACGGCCAAGCCGGCTTTGCGAAACTTAAGGCTGTAAGTGCCCGGCGGCACCCGCGTAACTACAAAGTCGCCTTTCTTGTCGCTCGTCGTGCGCGCAACTTCGCGTTCACCCTGCAGCACGATAATCGCGACGCCCGCCGGAGAGCCCCGTTCGACGCGCACCTTACCTTTGATCGTCGCATTCGACTTGTCCTGCGCCAGACTCGCGCACGAAAACATCAGCAATAGCGCGACAGCCGCGCTCGATCTCATCAGCTTCATATGAACATCCAATATGCCCGTAACGTTATCATGGCTGGCAACCACGAACCAGCCATCGGTTAGAAAGCGAACGCCCGCCCGGCGTTGCTCAGCATCCAATGGTTACCGCTGTTTTCGCGGCGTATAATTACCTATTCATCATGGCGAGAAGCAATACCCAATCCTACTTAATGACCCGAATAGTCTCATTTGTTTTCGCGTGCGTTGCCGTGGTTGGTCTCGTGTCTTCCGCGTTCGCCCAGGAGAAACCCGCCAACCAGGAACGCCCGCGGCGGGCCATGCCTGCCGAAACCGAACCGCAGGACGTCATCAAGATCGACACTGATCTTGTGCCCCTTGACGTCACGGTCACGGACACCAAGGGGCGGCTGGTGCGCAACCTCACGAAAGAAGATTTCAAGTTGTTTGAGGATGGCGTTGAGCGTCCGATTGCTTCGTTCAATGTCGAAAAGATTGAGGGCGCGCCCCGACCAGTCGCGATCGTCTTCGCGCTCGATCTTTCCGGCAGCATGACGTCAGAGGAAGTTGCCCGGCTGACCGATGCGATGCGTGGGTTCTCGCGCCGGCTCGCCGAACATCCGGCAACTTTCGCGCTGATGACTTTCGGCATGAATGTGAAGACGATTCAATCACTGACCAGCGATCGCGAAAAACTCGATCGCGCATTTGAAAAGCTGTCGCACGAACCCAATGGCATGTCGACGCATGCTTACGATGCGGTCGACGATGCCGTTCGCATGCTCGCGCGGCATGCGCCGCTGACAAAGCAGCATCAACTGGTGAAGCGCGCTGTCGTCGTGATCACCGACGGTTTTCCCGTGGGTGATGTTGTCTCGCCCAACACCGTGATCGAACGCGCGAATGCCGCCGACACGAGTGTCTATGTGGTGACGATGCCTTCGTACACGCGCATGCTCGCGGCTAGCCAGGTTACGACTCCGCTACCGACGCCTTTGGATGTTAGTGGCTTGGTGGAAAAGACTGGCGGGCGCAGCGTCTATGCAAATCAGAATGATTTGGGTCCTCTGTTCCGGGCGATCGCGGAAGAAGTTGCGGCGGCTTACGTTTTAGGATTCTATCCGCCGATTGAGAACCGCAAGGACGGCAAGCTGCACACGATTCGAATCGAGGGTCCGGCAGGATTGACGTTGCGACAGAGCCGCGCGGGATATCAAAGCCAAAAAGCAGAAGGCAGAAAGCAGTAGGCAGACGGCAGGAACTGCAATTACTTTGTCCTGGCTACTGCTTTCTGCGTACGGCCTTCTGCTTTTCAAAACTCATCTTCGTCGTCGTCATCGTCCAAATCTTCCTCCTCCACCATATCGAGCTCGACGGGATCGAGGCCGACAACTTCTAACTGCACGCCACATTCTTCGCAGTCAACAATCTCGCCTTTGTCAGCGTCCGTATCGACATGGACGTCAGCTTCACATTCGGGACACGTTCCGGTCGGCACTTTTCTCGTTCCTCCGTTTTTATTCCAGCTGGGTCAAATCAAGCGTTTTGGATACTTCAGGCTCTGGCTCAATCTAACCGTAGCCCTGTCAATTTGCAATACTCTTTTGTTTCTTTTTTTGTCGCGTGCGCGCAAACGTCGCTGCGATCAAAACCGTGAGGAAGATACTCCCGAAAACTGTAGTCGCTGTGCGATTGTTGGATGCCTTCAATTCGCGAGGCGTCGTCGGCGGCTCGTCACTGACTGTGAAATAGTCGCCTGTGCCGCCGTTGGTTCGCAACATCCGTTGCACTTCTTCGAAAGTAAAAGGTCGGGCGCCGCGACGCCCAAAGACCGCGATCTGATTACCGCTTTCGTCCGTCGCACGATCGCGATCGAGGGCTTTCGAGACTGCCAGCGCATCACCCTTCGTTTTGTAGGTCGCGATGAGCTGCGGCTCGGGTCGGGGACTGAAGCCGGCATAAGTCGGCATCGTTTCCGGCGAAGTGAGCTGCAGGATGCGCAAGCCATTCTTGCCGTCAGCGACATAAGCGAAGAGGCTGGCGTTCGTCATCGCAACCTTCACTTGCTGCGTATCGTTGAGCTGACCTCCGGCGTTGTAAGTCTGATCGAGGCGCGGCTTCTCCGGATTCTTTATGTCGATAATCGCAATGCCTTCTTTACCGTTGGAAACATAAGCATATGTTCGCGCGACGTAAACGTCGTGAGCGTTCGCGAGAGAAACAACTGCGCCCTCGACGACGCGTGGTTGTTGCGGGTTAGTAACGTCCAGGACTTTCAACCCATCATCATCGACAACAAAGCCATAGCGAAACTGAATCGCGACGGCGCGCGGATGTTTGAACGCCAGACGATTGACGATCTTCGGATTCAACGGGTCGTCGATATTGACGATTACCAACTCGCGCTCAGTCGTGATGTAGGCATTCGTCCCCGCAATCGTGATGTTGTTGGCGCCGGTCAGCGCGCCGTCAGCATTGAACGCGCCGTTCGGGTATTTCGATTCGTCGAGCTGCCGTTTCAGATAATTGTTTAGCGGATCGCCATCGAGCAGCGTCGCCGCATTCACGACGATCAATCCTTCAAATTTATCGACGACGTAGAGATACGCGTACAGGGGATGAATCGGCTGCTCTTCATTCATTAACTGTTCGCGCGGCAAACGTCGCGCTTCGTCGGGCGAAACCATCTGACCGTCCGTGGTCATACGCCAACGCGCGGGATCGACCGCCAGCGTCGAAGGCGCGGCGACCGCCGTCGCATACTTCGTCTTCACCCAAAACTTCTGACCGAATCGTGAAACTGGCGCGGTCGTAATTCGTTCCGAAAATCCTTTCTGATCGATTTGCGCCACGTCATAGACTCGCAATCCACCTTCGCCGGCAGCGACATACGCATATTCACCACGCAATTGAACCTGAAGCGCGCGCGGATTGCCCTTGTGCTCGTAAGCTTCGCGCAGTTCTCGGCCACCGTTAACGAATTTTTGATAGTTCGATGGAAAGGCAATCTTGTGCAGCGAGCTTCCAAAGACGGCCTGCGGTTCTGCTCGTTCGGTCGCGACGACGGCTTCGAGCGAGTCATCCGCCGCCACGTAAACATATCGCCCCATGAAGTTGACGAAGTTCGTTCCCTGCAGAACCACCTGCGCCATCCACGCGTTGTTGTCATTCGCCTTCGCGACGTGACAGTCGGTGCAGGTCTTCGTCTCAGTCGCGCGCACCGTGTGCGGCACATGCGTGTTGAAAGTCTGGCCCGAATAGCCTTCGGCGGAGACTGTCTGCTGCTGCGAATAGATCCACTCGCGATTTTGATTTTGCGAACTGACGAGAATCGCGCTCGATGAACGCACGGGCGCGATGCGATTTCCCGTTACAGTGCCGTCACGTCCCAACATGAAGACATCGTCGCGGAGAACTTGATAGTTGTACGTCGTGAAGTTCCGCGAGTCGCCGCCTTCGTTGTGCCGGTTCGGCATCTTGCGATTCGCGGTCATCGACAAGTGACAGCCGAAGCAACTGGTCATCCATGATGAGTGACACGCAAAGCAGGTCATGTTTTCGTCGCGGTGAGCGAGCAGCTTGTTATCTGCTGGCACATCACCCCACGTCGTCGCGTCCGTCCGCATCGTCTTCGCATAACGCGATTTCAGGCTGTAGTCCTCAGCGTGCGGCGCGTTTGGATTAATCGTGTCGATCGTTTGCTTGACGCGCCACCAGCGGCCCGGGACGACCATCGAGTTCTGCACGATATCGCCGGCCTTCAACTGAATCTCGTTGCCCTGCTCGTCTTTCTTCTTTGTGTCGCTGCGAATGCGTTGGAACAGCAGCACGCGACCGCCGTCCGGATCGCGAAAACGAATCGTCGCGAGATTTCGGCCCGGGCCATCGACAATCTTTTCGTCTTTCACCGCGACGCCGGAAGCGAAACCTGAAGTCACCAGCGTTGCACGTTCGCGAATCGTGCCATGACAGTCGACACAATTTATTTCAATAGCAGCGCGCGGTTCCGCGTAGAGAATTCCGTTGCCGTGCGCGTCCTGCCGGAAGTGGCAGTCGACGCAGTGCATCCCTTTTTCCAAATGAATATCGTTGAGATGAACGGCTTTTTTGAATCGATCGGGATCGTCAGGCGAAACAACCTCGTTCTTGGCATCGAGCAAATTCCCTTGCCGATCGCGCTTGAAGATTTGACGAAACATCGAGCCATGCCCGTGAAAATCAGCGA
>DATLVM010000140.1:0-11978 GCA_035577445.1 Pyrinomonadaceae bacterium | reverse complement strand
GTAGTCAGCGTATCCACCTGGAACGACGTCACGCGATTGTCTGAGATGCAAGAGCAGCTGGGACGCTCGCGGCGGCTGGCGAGCGTCGGGCAACTGGCGGCCGGCGTGGCGCATGAAGTTAACAATCCGTTGGCGGCAATTACGACTTGCGCCGAGGCCATCATGCGCGACATGCGCCAACTGCGGCCCGAAGCCTTGCCGCCCGCGGCTCAATGGAACTATTACCTTGAAGAAATCGTGCGCCAGGCCCTCCGCTGCAAAGAGATCACGCGCGGGCTGCTGGATTTGACACGCCAGCGCCAGGCGAAAAGGGTGCTCGCGGACATCAATGCGATTGCGAAGGAATGCTCAAAAGTCGCGGCGCAACGCGCGAACTTAAGTGCGCACCTTGAAATCAAACTTGATGACGCTATTCCGCAAATCGCCACCGACGCCGAGATGGTTCGTCAAGTCCTGGACAACTTTCTCACCAATGCGATGGATGCTTTGGGCGATCAAGGAGGAGTGGTGATGGTTTCGACGAAACGCCTCGGCGATCGCGTCGCGATCGAGGTTGCGGATACCGGCAGCGGCATTCCGTCTGAGGTGCTGGCACAGATTTTCGATCCATTCTTTAGCACTAAAGGTCCGGGCAAGGGTTACGGCCTGGGCCTCGCTATTAGCCTGACGCTCGCGGAAACGCTTGGCGGCGGGATTAACGCCGAGAGCAAAGTCGGCAAAGGAAGCCGCTTTCGTCTTTGGTTGCCGCGACGCGCGCCCGAATAAAAATGCCTCCGAATATGTAACTGGAAATCCAACATCCCGCTTATGAGTCGAAACATTCGATTACTGGTTGTAGACGACGATCCGCTGCTGCGAAAGCTCGTGACTGAGCAACTGGGAAGGTCTGATTTTGACGCTTCCTCTGCCGGGAGCGGGCGCGAATGTCTCGATACTTTGCGCGACGCGGATTATGACGTCGTGTTGCTGGACATCATGATGCCGGACATGTCGGGACTGGACGCGCTGCGCGAGATTCGCAAGCTCGATGATCCGCCTGAGGTAGTGATGCTGACGGCTGATACTTCGCTGTCGACCGGAATCGAAGCAATGCGTCATGGCGCGTACGACTATTTAACCAAGCCGGCCACTCTGGACGAGATGGAGGCGGTGCTTCACAAGGCCGACGAAAAGCGACGGCTGATTAAACAGAACGCCTCGCTGCGCTCAGTGGCTCGAGGGACAGGTGACGAAGCGCTGCCCGTCGTGCACGCGAATCCTTTGATGGCGGCGGTGGTAACGGAAGCGGAAGCCGCGGCGCGAACGGATTCGACGATCCTACTGACCGGTGAATCCGGATGCGGAAAGGACGTCCTCGCGCGTTACATACACTCGCGCAGCGCACGCAGCTCGACACCGATGATTACGGTTAACTGTGGCGCACTGCCCGAGAGTCTCTTCGAATCAGAATTCTTTGGTCATGAGCGCGGCGCCTTCACCGGCGCCAGCTCTTTGCGCCGCGGACTCTTAGAGGCGGCGGACGGTTCGACCTTGTTCCTTGATGAGATTGGCGATTTGCCTCTCTTAATGCAGGTGAAGCTGCTTCATTTCCTCGAACAGGGACGTTTTCGTCGGGTTGGATCGACCCGCGATCAGAGCGCCGACGTTCGCATAATCGCCGCAACCAATCGCGATCTCTCGGCGGACATTCAGCGCCAACGCTTCCGCGCCGATCTGTACTACCGGTTGAATGTTGTGTTGATTCAGGTGCCGCCGCTGCGCGACCGGCCGGAAGATATCCCGGCATTGATCGATTCCTTCATCCAACTTTACCGGCAGCGATTCAATCGTCCGCAGTTGGATGTGTCGCCCGACGCTCGCGAGCGATTGCAAGAATATTCGTGGCCGGGCAATGTTCGCGAATTACGTAACTTCCTCGAGCGCGCCGCGGCAATCTCCACCGACGATGTCATTGACACCACTCAGATTCCCTTTCCCCGCACGTCGCCATCAGGCCCCGCTGGGACGGCTACCGCAACCGCCACTCCGGCGGCTCCGATGACACTCGACGAACTCGAACGCGAACACATCCTGCGCGTGCTCAAGACAAGCGACGGCAATCGCGAGCGCGCTGCCGCGATTCTCGGCATATCGTCACGGACGCTCTATCGAAAAATCCGCGAATACGAAACAGATACTCGGTCGTCTGGACTGGCCACTGAAGACTAATTCTCGTCAGCTACTTCCGGCTCTGCGTCAATCCTCTTTCGGCATGCCTCACAGAGTGTCTGCCCCTTCGGCTTCAACTCACTCAGATAGATAGTCGAAGACTGTGTGGGGCGGTTAATGATGATTGGAGGCACAACCAGACCGCACAGCGTTCGGTCCTGCGCTTCATTGACCAGGTGATAGACGCCGCCTCGGGGACTGATGGCGTACATGCCGCACAATTTAGTGACGACGGGTTGAGAGATCCTTGAGGCCGCCTGACACTTTGTCAGAAAACTGACAATCCGTCAGTTCGTTTGTCACTCCTTCGCCGGTCCGGCTCACTCGCGAATACTGTTAGCTGTCCTCGGTAAACTCCTTTTGATTCATCAATTTGAAGCGCCCGCCACTGAGGCTACTCGTCGCGGCACGGCGATTGTTAAGTGAACAGCAGCTGATTGTCCTCCTACGCAATCACCCGTAACGAGCAAAGGGTAGGAAGCATCCATGGCCGTCACCAAAACCGGCCGTCTCAACTCTCAAAATACTTGCCGAACGTCCTAAGGAGACGAACACAATGTTGAAATCGAAGAAAAAACTGAGCGTCGTCGTGACGGCGTCGATGATTTTGATGCTGGCCGGGGTTGCCGGTTTCGCGCAGAGACATTTCATGCTGGCGAACGCGGCGCGACCGGAAGTCAAAGTCCAGTTGGCCGGCAGCGTCGAGCGTGACTCAAAACTCATCGCGTTGGACAAATCGACGGTCGTGAATCCGGGAGAGATTCTGGATTGGACCATCACGTCTGAAAACAGCGGCAACGCGCCGGCGCTCGAATACAAGACCGTCGGGCACATTCCGCGCGGAACCGAATTCGTTCCGGGCAGTGCCAACGCCGACGGCGCTAAGACCGCCTTCAGTATCGACGGCGGCAAATCCTTTTCACCCCAGCCGATGATTGAAGAGAAGCAAGCCGATGGATCCACCAAGCGCGTGCCGGCGCCGGTCTCGATGTACTCCGAGATCCGGTACGAGTGGGCCGACCCACTGGCACAAGGCGGCAAGCTCTCAGCTTCATACAAAGTGCGTGTGAAGTAACCCACCTCGACCTGTTCGATGTGCTCATGCTTTGCGGCACGTCGGCTCCTACCCCAACACACCAATGAGGAAGATTATGAAAAACCCACAGACATTCCTGAGCACTGTCGCCGTGCGCGTGCTCATCGCCCTAGCGATTGTGCTCGCGCTCTCAGCGCAGAGCACCGCGCAGACTCCTGGCGGGACTACGATTTCGAACCAGGCCAGCGCGACCTACTCAGATGGCACGAACAGCTTCTCAACGGTTTCCAACACCGTTACGGTGACTGTGTCGAATGTTTCCGGTTTGGCGATTACGCCTGACGCCGGCAGCAACCCGACAGTCGTCGCCGGACAGACCGGCGTGCTTTACAACTTCACGGTGACAAACACCGGTAACTTCACGGATCAGGTGCGGTTCCTCGCGAGCGGCGCCAGTGTTCGCATAGTGGGCCCGGGCACCGTCTCGCGCGCCGTTATCGACGTTGATAACAGCGGCACGATCAATGCCGGCGACACTGACATTAAGACGAATGGCGCTGACGTGATCTCTGCTAATATCGCGCAAAACGCAGCAATCCATATCCTGGTCGAAGTCAGCGTCAACGCGGGCGCGACTTCAGGACAGAGTGTTCAGGTTCTGCTGGGCGATGCTTCGTCCGGTAGCCCTTCCTTTGATAATCAAGCGGCGAACTCTTCTTCGAATGAAGTTCGCACCGTCTCTGCGACGTCAGTCAATGGCCTGCGCGAAGCTCGTGGCGACATCTCAGCTTCAGTTGTCGACGATGCCCTGTTGAAGCTGACGCTGACCGCTCCAGCGGGTCCGGTCAATCTCGGTTCCGACATCACCTATGCGTGGCAGGCGTGCAACGTCGGCTCGCGCGACGTCGCTGGTGTGACGCTCAACGCTTCGACACAGGTTTACATCATCGCGCCGATTCCGGTGAACACTGTTCTAAAGTCAGGACAGACATTCCCGGCAGGCACGTTGTACACGACCTCGGCGCTTTCAACCGCGCCATTGTCCGCGACCTGGTCATCGACCGCGCCTTCGCCGCTGTCGAACACCACGCGTATTGCCTTCCCCGTGGGTGCGACCTTGACCTCGGGAGCTTGCAGCTCGTCCATCAACCTGGTCGTGACGGTCAACACCGGCATCAACGCGTCGAATACGATCGATGAGATCGGCGACGTGTTTGGTAAGAACAGCGTCAACGCGAACATCACCGATCAGTCTGGCGACAACACGCCGAACAACGGTGACGGCAACGCCAACTTTGATGAAACCTACACGGCGGGTTCAGGCCACGGTGTGATTCAGAGAACGACCTTGACGCAGGTCGGCAGCGTTTTGATTGGACCGAGCGGCGCCCCGGGCGCGGTTGGTCCGACCAATACCGATGACGACTATACGAACAAGGCCGTCAACACTGGGATCGCCGGCGTCGCTCCGGGTGGAGTCACCACGGCCTCAGGCCAGTTGGTTTACGTCAACACGATCCAGAACACCGGAAACGCGAATGACACGTTCACGATTGATGCGCCGACTGTGCCGGCTGGATTCACCGTCGAAGTATCAACCGACGGCGGCGGCAGCTACACCACGGTTTCGGGTGGCGGATCGGTTTCGTTGGCCATTGCTTTCGGGTCGACCGCAAACATCAGCGTCCGCGTCACTGAACCGTCAGGCAAGACCGTGCTGACAGGCTTCGACACGATCCTTCGCGCGACTTCGGGAAATACTCCGGCTGCGAATAACAAGACGATCGACCGCCTGTACACCGGCTTCGTTCGTTTGGACAAAGCGTTCACGGTGGCCAATGCGACGGGTGTCGGTGGTGCTACCGATCCGGTTCCGGGCGCAGTCATCACGTACAACATCACCTACACGAACGTTTCGACGTCGAATGGTGATGCGAACTGCGTGAAGCTGACCGCCAGCAACCTCGTGATCACTGAAGACGGCCTGGTCGGAACAAACAACTGGGGCACTTACACCACGAACAGTGGTTCACCCAGTGATTCAGGCAGCGGCACAGTCGTGACGGTTAGTGCTACTAAGTACACCGACACGATCGCGTCACTGGCCGCCGGCGCTTCGGGCATCTTCACGTTCCAGCGTTCGATCAACTAACCACAGGCTCACCAGTCTGTGATTTCCTTCAGACTTCAGTCGGTGTGCGCAACATCGACTGAAGTCTGAGCCGCATTAAACGATCCCCCGCGGATTCCTCAATTGCCACCAATGTACGCCGCACGAGCACAAAAGATTGCCCCAATCCTGAATGTGTTAGTCGCCTTTTTGGTCCTCGCGACGATGGTCGTACGCGCGGCCGAAGATCCGACCGGCGCCGGCACGGTAATTAGTAACCGCGCCGAAGCCACCTACACGGACGAGACGGGCAGCAGCTACGAAGCTGTCACGGAAACAGTCACCGTGACCGTGATGCATGTCGCGACGATCGTCGTCACGCCCGACGAGACCGAATCTTCAGACATAGTGGCGCCGCACGATCAGGTAACGCGGCTCTTTCACGTCTGCAACGCCGGCAACAATTCAGACACGATCACACCGACCAAGTTCGATTTGACGGCGCCGGCGTCGCTGGTCGCGCTCTATTTCGACAACGACGGCAGCGGCACGTTAAGCGACGGCGATGCACCAATCACACTCAACCAGACTGCGTCGCCAACGTTGGCCCAACGCGGCTGCATGGGCGTGATCGCGATCATCAACACCAACGATATCCAGTCGCAAAGCACCCTGACGATGACGTTGACGGCGCACTCGAATGCGACGAACGCGGTCAACGGTCACGCGGAAGACGTCGGCACGATTATTAATGTCGTCGGTCTTGGTGCGCGTTTGACCGATCCGGCGGATACAAATCTCGCACCCAGCAAGACCATCAACGGCGCTACGCAGGCTGTCGTCGAGACCGGCGGCACGTTCGCCTATGCAATCACTTTTCGCAACAGCGGCGACACGGCAGCCCGCAACGTTTTAATGGAAGACAAGCTCGCTTCCGCGCTTGAGTACGTGCCAGCATCGCTGCAACTGAATGATCAGAATATCTCTGACGCAGTCGATGGTGATGCCGGTTCATTCGAAAACGGCGTCATTCGTTTTCGCTTCGCGAAGGTCAGTCCAGGCGAGGCGTTAAAAGTTTCGTTCCGGTGCCGTCTGATCGGCGCGGTTCCTCCCGGCACCGGTCTGGTGAATGTCGCCAACTTCATCGCGGACAATGTACCGCCGATTGTGAGTCGTCCCGCGACCGCCGTGGCCAACCCTTTCGGTCAGGTGTTCGCGGCGCGCGTAGGCAGCTCCGCGCCGATCGCGGGAGCTCGGGTTGAATTGTTGACGGATCAGGACAGCGGCACGCTGTTGGTTCTTCCGTCGCAGACCGGCTATGCGCCGAACGACAAGAACGACAATCCGTTTGTCACGGATGCGCGGGGACATTTCAGTTTTGCAGTCAGCTCAAGCGCAATCAGCGCTAACGGTACGAGTTATTTTCTGAAGATTACTGCGCCGGGCTATATCACGCGCATGCTGCAACTGGCGCTGCGTCCCGCGAGCAATGGTTTGTTCGAGGTGACTGTGCACGCGGTTGACAGTCAGGCATTGGCTGCCGCCGGAGGCTTTGAACTCGTGCGCAACGATGTTCGGATAGAAGATCTCGCAGCACTCGTGATGAACATTCCGATGTTCGAACCGGCGGGCCTGCAGATCACTAAATCTGCCGATCGCGCGCGCGCTGAAATCGGAGACACGGTCACATATCGAATCGAATTGCATAATCCCACCGCGGCTTCACTTCACGATGTAGTCGTAAGCGATCGACTGCCACAGTCATTTCATTTCGCGGAAGGATCAGCCTTGATTAGTTTGTCGGGTGGGCGTGACGAACCGATTGTTCCCGAGATCGTCAACGGTGAGCTACGGTTTCATATCGCCGAAATTCCGCACGGCGGAACCGCGAAACTACTCTATCGCGTGCGCATCGGCGCAAACGCTCAACCAGGCGATCAGACAAACGTCGCCACCGCGACGGGCATTTTTCCGACCGGCGAACAAACCGTTAGCAGTGAGGCCCACGCAGTTGTGAATGTGTCAGCCGGTGTGTTCTCGACGCAACAGGTTTTGATTGGCCGCGTCTTTGTCGACACGAACGGCAACAATCAATTCGATGATGGCGATCGGCCGATGCCGGGCGTGCGGCTGTACCTCAGCAACGGCCAATCGGTGATCACGGATTCGGAAGGTCTCTACAACTTCCCTTCACTCAGTGACGGCCCGCAGGTTATCTCGCTTGATCCGGTCACAGTACCGCAGGGTTACGCGCTGACTGACAGCGGTCGCGTCTCCGGCAAAGCATGGACGCGCCTGCTGCGCACGCCCATCGGCGGCGGCGGCATGCTGCGACAGAATTTTGCGTTGAAGACAACGAATAGGTCGGCGGTCTCCTCGCTGCTGTCTGAGTCTGAAAGAAAGGACAGCACGATCGCGCCGGCAAGCCAGTCAGTACCACCTGCATCAGCCGATGGGCCAAAGACGACCGGCAAAGATTCCGTTAAATCGCAGGCAGAAGCCACTGCGCTCCAGCCCGGAACTTACGAAGTCGCGGCATCCGATTCAGTCGAAGCAGTCGCGCCAGGCGAAGTTCGCATCATCTCACCCAAAAACGACTCAGTTTCAATGGCGCCGGGGCTGCAAATCGAAGCACGCGTAGCGTTGAACTGGAACGTGCGTCTCGAAGTGAACCGCGAGCAAATCTCAGAGAAGAACATCGGTGTGCGCAGCCTCGATCATAAGAACCAGGTTTCGACGTTTACGTTCGTCGGCATCAACGTTCGCCCAGGTCCGAACAAGATTCGCTGCGTTGCCATCAGCCCCGACGGCGCCGATGGAAAGTCGCAAGAGATTGTCGTGATGGGTCGCGGCGCGGCGAAGCGTATGCAAATCGTGGCTGAGAAAACTGAGATTCAAAGTGGCGGAACTGATTCCACGATCGTAACGGTAAAAACTTTCGATCAATGGAATAATCCGGCGCTCGATGGACAACTCGGAATCGAGGCTTCACTCGGGCAGTTGATGCGGCCAAACGACAAGCCTCTTGCTCCTGCGACCACGCCGGCTCAATCCACCAGCCTGACAACCGCCGCACAATCGAATCAGCCGAACCCGCAGCTCGTGGTGCAAACCGAAAATGGCGAAGCGGTCCTGAAGCTGATCGGCTCAGGCGCGCCCGGCGAAGCTCGCCTTCATGCACAGACTGGAGAGATCGAGGCCGAAGAACGGATCCGGATCACCTCAGAAATTCGCCGGCCGATCCTGGTTGGCTTTGCTGAAATGAGTTTCGGCCCGGGCATTCCCGAGGTCGGTTTGCGCCGAGAACGGGGCGACTTCCGCAGCCGCGTCAGCTTTTTCTACAGCGGCCGCTTCCTTGGCGACAACATGCTGACCCTGTCTTATGACACGCAACGTCCGATCAACCGCACTGCCGGCCGCGATCGTTTGTTCCAACTCGATCCTCTCGATCGCGTCTATCCGTTGTTCGGCGATTCATCGACACGCTTTGAAGCCGCGCAATCGAATTCGAAGCTGTATGCGCGGGTCGATCGCAAGCGGTCGTTTGTAATGTTCGGCGACTTTGATACTGAGATGAGCGCGCCGCTCGCCGGTTATTCACGCAAGCTGACGGGCGTCAAAGCACACTTTGAAAACTCGAGCGGCGATTCAATTACGTTGACGGGTGCGCGACCGGATACGGCATTTGCCCGTGATGTTTTCCCGGCGGGCAGCCTCGGGATCATGCAGTTGTCGAACCCGGAAATTCTGCCAGGCTCGGAAGTCGTGATGCTCGAAGTCCGCGACCGTCGCAATCCGGAAGTGATCATCTCGCGCGAGACCTTGGTGCGCTCGATCGATTACAACCTGGACGCCGTGAACGGGCGCTTGTTCTTCCTGCGCTACGTGTCGACCTTCGATCGCGCCTTGAACTTGACGCAGATCGTCGTGACGTACGAGCACCGCGCGACGAATATGAACTCGGCCGTTTACACGGCGCGCGCGCGCAAGAACTTCAAAGGTTTGGGACTGAAACTTGGATTGTCGGCCGTGCTGCAACGCGAAGCTGACGAGCCAAACTTCTTCCTGGGCGGCCTCGACGCCGAAAAGACTTTGCCGAATCGCGGTTCGCTGCAGCTCGCTTACGCGACGAGTCAGGGCACAGTGCTCGGCAGCGGCAACGCGATCGGATCTAATGCCGAAGAGCACGACGGCAATGCTTATCAAATAACTCTGGCGCAGCCGCTACCGTTTTTAGGCTCAACCGTCCGGGCACGTTATGCCAGCGCGTCGGAAGGCTTCTTCAATCCTTTCGGCGGCACCGTCACGCCCGGTTCGCGTCGCGGCGAAGTAACGCTCGAAATGAAACCGCGCAAGAGCTCGACGATGCGCTTTGGCGTCACCACCGAACGCAACAAGACAGAAAATGTAAACAACGGTCGTCTTAGTTTGTCGGCCGCCTGGGACGAAGTCCTGCGCGAGAAAATTCGGCTGCACTTTGGATTTGACCATCGGGCGCTGACTGATGACCTCAACGACAAACAAACGGATTCAAATCTCGTAACTGTCGGCGCGGACGTTCAGGCGACGGACAAACTGCAATTCTCAGTGAAGCGCGAACAGAATTTGGGCGATGCCGATCCGACATATCCGACGCAAACTATTCTCGGCGCGACGTATCAACTGAGCGCGCTGACGAAGTTGTTCTTTACGCAGCGCCTCGCCGCCGCGCCGATCGTGCCGATTGGCGACTTTACCGCGAACGGCTTTGCCGGATCGTCTTCGCGTCGCGAAACCGCGATCGGAGTCGAAACTCGATTCGGCAAGTACACTTCGATGACTGGTCGCTATCAACTTGAAAACGGCATCAACGGCACGGACAGCTTTGCGGTGATCGGTTTGCAGAATCGGCTGCCGTTGAGCAAAGAGCTGTCGCTCGAGTTGGGCTTTGAGCGGGGTTTCCATATGGTCGGTCCGAACCAGAGCTTCAACAGCGGCACGGTAGGATTCGGCTGGCAACCGACTTCCGATTTTCGCGCGTCGGCGCGTTACGAATATCGCGACCGTGGCGGAGTTGGACAACTCTTTGCAGTCGCGGCCGCCGGCAAACTGAGCGAAGGAGTGACGGCTCTCTCACGTTTCCAATTCTCACGTGGCAAACTCGACGGCAGATCGAGCCAGTCAACCGAAGCCACTGCCGCGCTGGCGATTCGACCGCTGAAATCCGATAACACCGGATTGCTCTTCAGTTATAATCACCGCTCAATGGAGCAGAATGCCGCCGGCATCGAGCCCACCCGCGATCGCATCGATTCGCTTTCGACTGATGCTTATCGACAATTAACCAAACGGCTGGAAGTCTATGGTCACTTCGCTCTGCGAATGAGTGCTAACGGCCAGCCGGGGCTGCCCTATGTTTCGACCTTCTCGTTCCTGACCCAGGCGCGCGCACAGTATCTGCTGACACCGAGATTTGATTGGGCCTTCGAAACTCGCAGCCTGTTTCAGCCGTCGTCGCACACAAGGCGCTCGACATATGCGACTGAGGGCGGCTTCTGGATTATTCCCGACCTCCGCGTCGGAGGTGGTTACAACTTCACTTCGGCTTCAGAACCTGCGGGCACCTCAAGTGGCTTGCCCACACGACGCGGTTTCTACTTCACGATCTCTTCCAAGCTGTCGAACCTGTTTGATTTATTTGGCACTTCAAGAGCCGGACTAGCGGATTCAGAAGACAAACCGAAAGCCAACTCGAAAGAGAATAGCATTCACTGATGCGCGGCATGTCAAGACTACGGCCTCACATGATTGAATCGTTGCGTCGAGCAATTTTGCGAAGGAAGCTGGGCCTTCTTCGCATCTCGCTGCTGGCGGTGTTCATCGGCGTGGGCGGAGTGCAAAGCGCCTATGCCGGCTTAACGATCACGCCGGTGTCCTGGAATGTCATCGGTCTTGATAGCAATAATACATCCGCCGGTCCAGACACATACCAAATTGGGGCGCGCGTCTGTAATACCGGCGGCACGGCGGTTTCGAACCTGGTGGGGACTTTTGTTTGGGACAGCAGCAACGCGTTCATCAACCTCAGCGGCAGCAACCCGGTCACGTTTACGTCGCTGAACGCCGGAGCCTGCACAGACTTTTATTTTCCCGTGACGATTACCCGCACATCGCTTGCCTACAACACGGCTCGCGGTTATCACATCACCGCCAGCGCCACGGGTGTGTCGACAGTTTCTACGCCGACGCCGCGCGAACTTTACGTCGAGAAGCTCATCTCGCAGAACCGCAATTCGGTGAATTCTATCAGCGGTCCGACGACGGTATTCGTGGGGCAGACTTATCAGTACACCGTAAACGCCAGCACGGCGACCCAGGGTTACGAACAGCTCGAGGCCTTTCTCAATCTTTCGAACGTGATCTTTCAGGTGACGTCGATTGCTACGACTTACACAGCACCGGCCGGCGCGACGAACGATAAGTTTTATGCAGACGCCTGTGGCTGGGACAACAATCCGTTAAGCGCGAACTATCGAAGTTGTATCGGGCCGGTAAATTATTCCGGCGGCAAAGCAGGCGGCACGATCTCGACGACCTATACGGTAAAGATTCTGTCGACCGGCACGACCACCGCCTCGACTCTTA
>DATLVM010000139.1:0-9496 GCA_035577445.1 Pyrinomonadaceae bacterium | reverse complement strand
TGCGCTCTTCGCGCGTCATTGAATCAATGATCGCTTCGGTGCGCTTCAGCTCTTTCTCCATCATCTCTGACTGTTCATCAGTCAGATCCGGCATGCCCACGCCGCCGAGCAATTGATCCGGCAACAGCTTTAGAATCTTTGAGAAAGAACCGAGCTTCTTAACTTGCCTGAGCTGTCCGCGAAAATCGTCGAGCGTGAACTGGTTCTTCTGGAGCTTCTTGAGCTGCGCTTCGGCATCATCCTGATCGATCTTGTCCTGGACCTGCTCGATGAGCGACAGCACGTCGCCCATGCCGAGGATGCGTTGCGCGACCCGATCAGGATAGAACGGCTCGAGCGCGTCATACTTCTCGCCGACGCCGACGAACTTCACGGGTTGGCCGGTGACCTGTCTGATCGAGAGTGCCGCGCCGCCGCGCGCATCGCCGTCCATCTTGGTCAGCACGACACCAGTGATGCCTACGCGCGAGTGAAACTCCTCCGCCGATCGCACCGCATCCTGTCCAGTCATCGCATCAGCGACAAAAAGAATTTCGACGGGATGCGTTTCGCTTTTGATCGTGACCAGCTCTTCCATCAACTCGTCGTCGATGTGCAGACGGCCGGCGGTGTCGATCAAAAGAGTGTCGTACCCAGTATCGCGCGCGTGCTGCAGCGCACTGCGCGTCAACTCCAGCGGATCGTTCGTCTCAGGCTTTTCAAAGATCGATTGGCCAGTCGCCTTCGCGATGACCCTTAACTGTTCGCGCGCCGCGGGCCGATAAACGTCGGTCGAAAGCAGCAGAGGCTTTCGCTGCTGATTCTGCGACAGCCAGCGCGCAATCTTTCCCGTCGATGTCGTCTTGCCTGAGCCTTGCAGGCCGACGATCATGACGACGTTCGGCGCGGTCTTCGTAAAGACCAATCGCGACGATTGCCCGCCGAGCAACTCGACCAACTCATCAAAAACAATCTTGACGACTTGCTCAGACGGCTTTAATTCAAGCCAAACCTGCTGCCCTTCGGCCTTTTCCTTGACCGAGGCGATGAAATCCTTCGCGACTTTGTAATTGACGTCTGCTTCCAGCAGCGCCAGACGGATTTCGCGCAGCGCGGCGTCAACGTGTTCTTTCGTCAGGACGCCTTCGCCACGCAGGTTCTTCAGCGTCCGCTTTAATTTGTCGGAAAGCGACTCGAACATACCTCAGACAACAATTCCGGCAGACGCGGAAACAAGCATGATAGGGGGCGGTCTAAGGGGTGTCAAGGAATGGCGCCGGAGGGAAATTATGATAAATTCCGGCCTCGCGGCATGGCTTTACCAACCAAATCAATTATTCGATTGCTCTTTATTGGACTGGTCCTTTCCGCCGCCGTCTTGATCGGCGCAAGGACGCAGGCCCAAATGCGACATGCGAATCATGATTTAGGCGTCGTCGACTTCCCGGTTTCATGTTCAAAGCCGGCGCAAAAAGAATTCACGCACGCCGTCGCGCTGCTTCATCACATGACTTACCCGCAGGCGCGTGAAGCCTTCCAGCACGTGCAGATGATCGATTCGCGTTGCGCGATGGCTTATTGGGGCGAGGCGATGACGCTCTTTCAGCCGCTCTGGCCGACGCGGCCGAGCCCCGCCGCGCTGCAGCAGGGTTGGGATGCGGTGCAGAAAGCGAAAGCGCTTCAGCCTCCGACACAGCGCGAACAGCTTTTCATTGCGGCGGCCGAGGCTTTCTTTCTCGATCCAACGTCGAAGGATTACTGGCTGCGCATTCGACGATGGGAAGCAGCGATGGAAAAACTCTACCACGCCTTTGCCGACGATCCGGAAGCGGCCGTTTTCTACGCGCTGGCCCACCTCGCCACGACGCCTTCAGACAAGATCTCGAGAGCCAACGCGGATCGCGCAGCCGAAATTCTGCTTCGAGTTTACAAAAAGAATCCCAACCACCCCGGGGCGATGCATTATCTGGTTCACGCCAACGACGTGCCCGGACGCGAACGCGAGCTGCTGGAGATCACACGCAAGTACGATTCAATCGCACCCAACAATCCGCACGCGATCCACATGCCGACGCATATCTACACCCGGCTCGGCGATTGGAATGGCGTGATTCGCGGAAATCTGCGGGCGGCGAATGCCGCGCTCCAATATCCCGCCGGCGATAAAGGCCAATACGTTTGGGATGAATTCTGTCACGCGATTGAGTATCTCGTGTATGCGTATTTACAAAAGGGCAACGATCGAGCTGCCGCGGCACAAATAAAGCGCCTGCGATCAACCGCGCGATTGGAACCAAGTTTCAAGACAGCTTTTCACCTGACGTCCATACAAGCGCGTTACGCGCTCGAGCGTCGATCATGGGACCAGGCAGCGGCGATTGTTCCGCGCGAGCCGGCAACGCTCGACTGGGATCGATTCGCGTGGGCGGAAGCCATTGCGCGTTTTGCCCGCGGCCTGGGTATGGCCCACCAACGCCGGATCGATGAAGCCAAAGCCGAGAGCGGCCGTCTCACCCAACTTGACGCCGCAATGCAGAAAGCCGGTGAGGATCTGTTTGCACGTAACATTCGCATGCTTCATCTCGAGGTAGACGCATGGATCGCGCACGTCGAGGGGAAGCAAGACGCGAGCGTGTCGTTGATGGAACAAGCGGTGGCGCTGGAAGAATCAACTCCGAAGCACGCAGTCACACCGGGGCCGACGTTGCCTGCGCGCGAACTGCTTGGCGATCTTTTGATGGAGCAGAATCAACCGGCGCGCGCGTTGACGGCGTACCAGCGATCTCTCGAACTTTACCCGAAGCGATTCAACAGTTTGCTTGGTGCCGCGCGCGCCGCGCGCGCTTCAGGTAACGCAGTGGCTTCGCGGAAATACCATGTTCAACTTCTGCAGATTGCGCGCAGCGGATCTCGGCGAGTTGATTTTAGATAGGCATTTCTCCGAAGCGTTATTTCGCGGCTTTTTCTCAACCACAATAACAATTCGTGACCGGTACCGAGTTTTGTGCTATTTTTTGCTCGCTGGTATTAAGTAGTCGCAATTAAGCGTTTACGCCCTACCATTATTTTCCGAAGGTTGAAATGCGCAGGCCATTGGCCGTTTCTGTCTGTTGTTCCGCCATTAAGTAGCGCATCCCGATCCTTTCTTTCGGTCGGACTTTGCCGATTTTGAGTAACGACAAAGAAAACCCAATTGTCGATCTAGAGCGTGCCCGCGCGCGCCTCCGTGCGCGTCAGGGAAAGGCTTCCGCCGAATCGTTGTCGACTGAGTTCGATGAGATTAGGGACTTACTTGACGGCGGGTTGAGCACCGAAGCGCGCACGCGTCTGAATGTCGTACTGTCCGCGGCCCGCAACCAGCCTGAGTCTCTGGCCCAGGCCCGTTGCTATCTTTCTATCGCCCTCGAAATGCAAGGGCACTTCCATGAATCGCTCGATGCAGTTTCGATGTATGAGGATTCGCGCCTGCGAGAGAAGCTCGAGACGTCTTTGAACGTGAAGCTGCGGATACAGATGGCGTTAGCTTCGAACTACAACGGCGATCATCCGAAGGCCATTGCTCTGCTGAACGCAACGCTGCGTGAGGTTGGTGAAGAAGGCGCGAGTGCGGGCTCGTTGTATGCAGCTCTGGCGCGCGTCTATCGAACCATCAGCGAATATCCAATTGCGCGCGATTACTCGACTCGGGCTCTGGAAAACTATCGCCAGACCGGCGATTGGCGCGGATTAGCTGAAGCCTATTTTGGTTTGGCAACCGCGAACATTCACGAAGGCAACTACGAGATCGCGCTGGAAAATTTCAATCAAGCGATCAACTTGATCGGTGATCGTCCGGCCAGCTACATGCTCGGCCGCATCTACGCGAACATGGCGGGCGCGTGTTGGTTCCTGCGGCGTCCGCTGGACGGCATCAAGTTCCTCGAGAAAGCCATTCACTATTACGAGCGCACTGATCACAAGGCGAGCGCCGCCGAGGGCTACAACAACCTCGGCATCAATCTCGTGTTGATTGGTCAGTGGGATCGCGCGCAGAAGGCCCTGGAGCGCGCGCTGTCGATTGCCACGGAAGTCGACGATCGCGGCACCGAACTGCCGATGATCCTTGACTCACTCGGCGACTTATTGATGTTGCGGGGCGATCTCGATAGCGCGCAAAACTATCTTGAGCGAGCAGTCTCTCTGGCAAGTGAGAAGAAAAATAACTGGTATCGCTGTCAGGCGCATCGCACGTTGGGCCGCTGTTATTTGGCAATGAATGAAAGCAGCCTGGCCGACAATCAGGCAATGAAGGCGCTGGAGCTTGCGAATCTTATCGGTGATCGTCAGGCAATTTGTGAATCGCTTCTGCTGTTGACCGAAGCGTCGTTGCTCTCTGGTCATGCGGATGATGCCGCGGCGAGTCTCGAACGCGTGACCGAGTTGATAACCGATTCGCCGACTGACCTGCTGCTTGCGGGTGAAGCGCAGCGATTGCAAGGATTACTTAAAATGGCGCATGGCGACGCCTTCTCCGCAGCGCAACACTTTGGCCGCAGCGTTTCGATTTTCGATTTGTTGGGCGATCGATATCGCAGCGCACGCGCGCACTTTGAGCTAGCCCGCGCCTATGCGGTGACGCAACCGGAACAGGTGACCGAGCACTTGTCGCACGCCACCAACATGTTCCGAGAGTTGGGCGCCCAGCTCGATCTGCAGAAGGCGGAGGAAACCGTCGCTTCTCTGGACCGCAGCGCGGCGGTAGATTCCCGACGGAGCGAAACGATCGCGCAGTTGCTGACGCTTCGTTTAGCCGAAGCCGTCGCTTCGCGCGAATTGCTGTTGCATGAATTGGCGGCCGTGATTCGGCAAGAGACTAAAGCGAAGCGAATAATCATCACTGAACCAAACGCTGAGGCGCAGCGAGTAGTCATCGCGCACGGCTGTGACCGCGCCGAAGGCGAGCGGCTCGCAGAACAATTCGCCGCGGCACGAGAAGATGCGGAGCGCCGCGCGTTTGCAAAGAAGCATGATGTCGCAGTCATCGCTCTTGAACCCAGCAACGCGCCCCCGGCGACGCTCCTCATTTCGCCGAGCAACCGCGCGGACCTGCCGGGAGCACTGACGCTGCGACCGTTGTTGCGGATCGTTGAGTTGGGCCTGGATCTTTGTGCCTTGCGCGAACATACGCGCACCGCGCGCGCCGCGGATGACGAAGCTGCCTCGGCCGGCGCGAGCTTGATGCCGGGCTTCATTCACTCGAGTCCGGCGATGACGAGATTGGTGGAAGAGGTTCACAAGATTCGCTCGTCGGACGTGACGGTGCTCGTCACCGGCGAATCCGGCACCGGCAAAGAGTTGGTAGCGCGCGCGATTCACGCGCTGTCGTCGCGACGCGACAAAGTCTTTGTGCCGTTCAACTGCACGGCCGTGCCCAAGGAGCTGACTGAAGGATATCTCTTCGGCTATCGACGAGGCGCCTTCACCGGCGCCGTAAAGGACTCGGGAGGAGTGATTCGCGCGGCGGTTGGTGGCACACTCTTTCTGGATGAGATTGGCGATCTACCGATTGATGTGCAACCGAAGATTCTGCGGTTTCTTCAGGAAGGCGAGATTCAGCCGCTCGGCGATCAGCGTCCCAGCAAAGTCGACGTGCGCATCATCGCCGCGACGAACTCAGACCTGGAAGAGATGGTCGAGCGGGGAAAGTTTCGCGAGGACCTCTACTATCGTCTCAACGTGATTCGTTTGCGCGTACCGCCGTTGCGCGAGCGTCGCTCTGAGATTCCGACGATCATTAACTACTACGTCAATCATTATTCGGCGAAGTTCGGCCGGCACGACATTCAGATGACGCCGCAGGCGATCGATCTGCTGATGGTTGCCGATTGGCCTGGCAATGTTCGCCAGCTCTGTAATGAAGTGCAGCGGGTCATTGCGCGTTCTGAGGACGGTTCCGTGATAACTCCCGAAGAACTGTCGCCCGAGTTTAGACGCGCGGGCGCGCCATCGGCTTCCGCCAGATCTGTAATGTCGATCACCGGAACCGGAAGCTCTCTCTCGGTTCCATTACAGAACGTCACGTTGGCAGAAGCGTTGGCTGAAGTAGAGCGGCGCATGATCTCAGAAGCACTCCGGAAACATAATGGCAACATCTCACGGGCCGCCCGCGAGTTGGGCCTGACCCGCCGCGGCCTCTATTTAAAGCTTGATCGCCTGGAAATGACCGCCAGCGCCTGATCTGAAGCAATCTCTTTCCGCAACCTCGCTCATCTATAGACGTGTAATGTCCTGCGGGGCCCGCGCTCGAAAGATTGGTTTGCGCCACTTTCGCGCACGGGTTATGCTTTTCTTGAAAGTTATTCGGAATGTCAACTCAACCAAATCTCTCGAGTAGTCCTTTTCGCAATCGGGTCCTGCCGTGGACGGTGACGGCCTTCGTCAGCCTGATTTCGATTGTCCTCCTGCTTTATCTCGCTCAAGCGACGATGAGCATCAATGCGAAAACGCTGGCCGCGCAACGCGAAGTCGCGGATCTCAGAAAAGAAACAGACACTCTGAACCAGCGCGCTAAAGACGTCGAGATTGCCCTGACGCCCGACGAGCGGCGTGAATTGAAGTACGCGCATGCCCTCGTTGATCGGAAGCGCTTCTCGTGGACGCGGCTGTTTGCCGATCTGGAGAATTCCTTGCCCGGTGGCGTTCGCGTGACGCGCATCGCCGTTAAAGAAGTAAGTTTGCAGGATGATCGGCCCGTGGCCGATCTCGATCTGGTGGTCGCGAGTAAGACTTCAACTGCCGTGACCGAGATGATTCAAAACATGGAAGCCGATGGAGTCTTTCATGCTGAACTTGTCGCGCAGAATCCTCAGCGCGGCAAAGGCGAGAGCGGATCGGAATATGAATTGGCAGTGCATTACGTGCCGCGGGCCGGAATGCCCGTCGAACCGAATACGAAGCGGCCCGTCGATACCGCGAACACCGGGGACAAGCCGCAATGACTCAGGAACAGCCGATGCCTCAGAACGCGATCTCCGCGCAGCAACAGATTTCGGTTCGCGTCAACCGAATGAAGCGCGCGCCGGCGTTCCACATCATTGGGCTACCGGAATTGATCGGGCTGGCGGGAGCGGCGCTGCTTGCGCTGCTGACTGTGTTTGCGTGGTTCTATTTTTATCTGCCCGCGAATTCGCGTTTGACGTCAACGCAAATGGAAAAGCAACGTCTCCTCAGCATGCGGGCGGCCTCTGGATCCGAATTGAAGACGATCATCGACACGCAGACCCGCGTCAACCAAATTAAGGCGAGTCTCGAGGACTTCGAAGGGAATTGGCTTCCTTCGCAAAGCTCCGGACGCATGTCGCTGTACACGGTGCTGAACAAACTGATCAAGAGTAACGGCCTGCGTAACACCGCCGGGCCTGCGTACTCGCCGCTGGCGGCCATTGGTAACAAGACCCAGGTTCAAGCGACTGTGAGTGCTGAAAAACAGAGTCAGGCGAAATGGCAATCAATTTATCCGGGCATCGTTGTCAGCGTCACCGTGGAAGGTGCTTATCAGAACGTCAGGCATTTCGTGCATGACATCGAAGCCAGCCGGCAGTTCCTTATTATTAATGCCGTCGAGTTGGAGCGGGTCACGCAATCAGGAACAGCCGAGGCGGCGCCGGTTGAAGTGCCGGCGCGCACCACCACCGGGTTGACCGGGAATAAGCCAACCGTCGGAGGGCGCGGAACCCTGGTGAGTCTGCGCATGGATATGGCGACGTATTTTCAGCGGACCGATTCGAAATCGATTCAGCAATAGGTAATTGTGGTATGAAGTTTTTCGATCCGAACAATCCGAACGAGAAGAAGAAAATGATTGCGGCGGGAGCCTTGGCGCTGGCCGCGATCCTGGTGCTCGGCTATGTGTTCTTCGGAGGCGGATCCTCAAAACCACCGACGACTACGAACGCGATCGTTCGCTCGTCGCCCTCCCCAGCGCGTAGCGCCAGGCCTAAAGAATCACCCGAGCCGCCCGTGGAGGATCTGTCGATCTATCAACCCGTTTCTTTCACCGGAACCGTAGCCTCTGCGTCGGAAGCTGATCGAAATATCTTTTCTTATTACGAACCGCCACCGCCCACACCGAAACCAGTTATCATTCCGACACCATCACCGACGCCGACTCCACCTCTGGTCGCGTCAGGTGTGTCGCCATCTTCGGTGTACGCGCGCACGCCGAGTGATTTCAGTTTGCAACTAACCGGCGACAAGTTCACACCCGCGGTGCGCATCGTCATCGACGGTCGCGAGTTGCCTACTCGCTTCATCGGTCCGCAACAGTTGTTCACAACGGTGCCTGCCTCGCTGGTGACAAATCCCGGAGTGCGCCAGCTCATGGCACGCACGAGCGACGGACATCTTTATTCGAACACTGTTTCACTGAACGTGTCGCAACCGCCGGTGCCGAACTTTAATTATGTTGGCTTGATTGGTAAGCCGCGCTTTAATGACATTGCCGTGCTGCAGGACAAGAGCAGCAAGGATCTGAACAACGTGCAGCGCGGTGATCCGGTCGGCGGACGCTTTCGCGTCGTTAGCATTTCCGAAAAGGAAGTAGTGCTGATAGATACGGCGTTGAAGATCAGGCATACACTTCCGTTTACGCAGGATCCAAATTCCGGCGCGCCTTTCAGGACAACGCCGCGAGTGAGCGAGGAACCGGAATAGCAATAGTGAAATGAAAACAGTTTCTCAATCAGCAGTTCCCAATCGGCAATCGGAAGGCGGTTTCACGCTTGTGGCGCTGCTGGCGGTGATGAGTCTGCTGGCCCTTTTTGCGCTGGCCGCCGCCGAAAATGTGCGACAGCAATCCCAGCGGGAACGTGAAAAAGAGGCCATTTTTCGCGGGGAACAGGTCTCTGACGCTATCCGCTCGTACTATCGATATCGCGGCGGGCAAGGGGTGAATTCGCTTCCGACCTCGATGGATCAACTGCTTGAAGGAATTCCCAGAGGCACGAAAAAACTTCAAATCCTGCGGGTATCAGCCTCGCGCGATCCGCTTTCAAGCTCCGGCGAATGGAAGCTCATTAGTCCGACTTCGGGAGACGTCACGGACTTCGTAAAAGCGTTGACAGTTTACTCGGGCGGAACACCGCCGACGCCGCGTATGCAAGGCCTGGCACAACTGATCCCGCAGCTGGCAAATGTGCTCGATACAGAATCGAGTGGCACTGCACCTGGTGGCGAAGACGATTCAGCTAACAGTAGCGGACCATTCCTTGGCGTCGCGAGTCGCAGTCAACGCAATTCCGTGATCACTTACTACGGAATTGATCGTCACGATCAGTGGATCTTCACACCTCTCTTTAAGTAACTCATCCTCGCTTCGTGTCAGTTGAAGTTCCGACTAGCAGCGCTCAGCTTCTCATGCTCGAGGGTGATCATGACTCGCATTCTGATCGCAACTGATCGCGCAACCGCGTTTGATCTTGATGACCACATCGTCGCACATCGCGTGTCGATCGTGAGAGCGAGCGTGAAGTTTTTCGAA
>DATLVM010000138.1:0-17542 GCA_035577445.1 Pyrinomonadaceae bacterium | reverse complement strand
TGCTAAAATACCGCCACCTGCCCCGGAGTTCGCATCAAAGTAGTCGTCACATTATGATCACGTTTCACAAACATCGCTTCGCCTTCGTTCTCATGAGTCTCAGCACAATCTTCATCGCGCTCGCGCCGCTATTCCTGGTTGCCAGTTGCACGTCGCTCCAGCAAACGCCGCAGGAAATCCAGGCGCGCGAAACGCTGCGGTCGATGACGCGCGCCGGCGTGCTGCCGGCCGAAGACGCGGTCGCGCGCATCGAAAAGAATTTTCCGAACACGACCGCCGGCACGCTGGCCAAGCTCGTTCATGCGCGAATTCGGATGAATGCGAAAGACTATGCCGGCGCCGCTTCGTTGATAGATGACAGCAGCGTTCAGAATTTCACCGCCATCGGCGATTACGCGCTATGGATGAAAGCGAGCGCGTTCGAACAAGCTGGACGGCGAGTCGAAGCGCGGGCAGCTTACGAGAAGCTGGCGCGCGATTTTCCGAATTCGCTAAAAGCACACGAGGCAATGGTTCACGACGCGCAAATGCTAATGCAGGACGGCCAGGCCGCCGCGGTCCCTGCCATACTCGATAAGTTTCGGAAAACCGATCCAAGCGGAGACGCGATCATCATCAACCCTCAGGACTCCGCGTTGGATTTGATAAGGGCAAAGGCTTACGAGCAAACGGGAGATTCGACGCGCGCGATTGCGAGCTATCGGCGAGTCTACTTCTTCGCGCCGGCGTCGGCTGAAGCCGCCGAAGCCAGCTCAGCAATCGCGCGGTTGGGATCAAGCACCGCGCCGGCGAATGCCGACGAAGCCGACCACCGCGCCATGGGACTCTTTTCGGCGAAACGCTTCTCAGAAGCTTACGATGCTTATACCGATGCGTTTACGCGATTTCCTGCGACAGCGACGCGGGACAACGCCGCCTTTCGAGTATTCGCTGCAGCTAACTCTCGCCGGTTTCCCGAAGCAGCCGCCGCCATGAACCAGATTCCGCTCGAACAGCGGACGATGGCCATGATGGGGCTCGCGGTCGCCTACGGACGAGCCAAGCAATGGACACAAGCCAGGGATTTGACTGAGGAAATGCGACGATCAAGCACTAGTGGCACCGCGACGATGCGGGCGTTAGTGCAACTCGGCCAAATCGCTGAAAACAACAAAGACGACGTCAACGCGAGTTATTTCTATCGCGCGGCGGTGGCTTCCCACCCTGGTAACCCCGAAGTTACGCCGGCCCAGTTCTACATCGCATGGGCCGCGCATGATTCGAAGAACTTTAACGAATCGTCGCGATTGCTGACGGAGCATCTCGCGCTGTACGCGGGTAACAATTCTGACTTTCGCGGCAAGGCTGCTTACTGGGCCGCGCGCGACAGCGAACGCGTCGGCAAGCTCGCTGAAGCGCGCGCCATCTATCAAGGACTGCTCTACCGATACGACGCGAACTGGTATGGATATTTGGCGAAGCAGCGACTCGACGATCTGAATCGCAGTGGCGCGCCGGCGAAGGATTTTCCCAGTGATTCGCAAATCGGTAAAGCGGTGGCGAATCTGAAAACTGTTACCGTTGCGGAAGAAACTGCCGGACCAGGTGAAGATGCGCGCATTGCCAAAGCCGATCAGCTCAACATCATTGGCACGGACGATTGGGCGCTCGAAGAACTTAACAATGCCGCGGCAACAGCTCCGAACAGTCCCCGCGTGAATCTTGCGATCGCGAAAATGTTTCGCGCGAAGAATGACAACGTGCAGGCGCTGAATTACTTCAAGCGCAGCTATCCGGACTATTCGCAGATGAAACCGGAAGAGATGCGGCCGGACGAATGGGACGTCTTCTATCCGCTTCAATACTGGGACATCATCAAACAGGAAGCGCGCGCGCGTTCGTTGGATCCATATCAAGTTGCCGGCTTAATTCGACAAGAGACAGTTTTCAATCCGCGTGCAGTTTCATCGGCGCGGGCCTATGGATTGATGCAGTTGATCGTGCCGACCGCGATCACGACTGCCCGGCGCGTTGGCGTCGATCGATCGATCACGATGGATTCGCTGTTCGAGCCACGCCTGAATATTCAACTCGGCACGGCGTACTTCAAAGACCAACTCGATAAGTACGGTCGCATTGAATACGTGGCTGCCGCTTATAACGCCGGCCCAAATCGCGTAGTGCAATGGCGCGCGTCTTTGCCTTTGCAAATCGACGAGTGGCAGGAGGCCGTGCCGTTTCGCGAGACGCGCCTCTACATTCAGGGAGTCGTGCGCAACACGCTGCAATACCGGCGACTCTATGACGAGAATGGAAACTTCCGCCCCGAAGTCGGCGCGCGGGCAATTTATCCCTCGCCGAATTCATCCCCGTCACCAGCCGATGCGACGATTCGCATTCGCCGCGTGATTGGCGAGGAAGAAGAATAGGATAAATCTACTTGGCACATGCACACCCTCAAAGTTCGCTCACATCAACGCGAAGAACTCGTCGAATTCACTGATGAAGTTCAAAAGAAGCTAAGCGAGTCGGGCGCGAAGGAAGGCGTCGTCGTGCTCTACGTTCAGCACACGACGGCGGGATTGACCGTGAACGAGAATGCCGATCCTGACGTGCCGCGCGACATGCTGCACGCGCTGCGCACGCTGATACCGCAACACGGCATGGGCTTTCGGCACGGCGAAGAAAACTCAGACGCGCACATCAAAGCCAGCCTGGTAGGTCCCAGCGTCACGATTCCTTTTTCCGGCGGCAAGCTTCTCCTCGGTCGTTGGCAGGGAATTTTTCTTTGCGAGTTCGATGGCGGGCGTGAACGCAAAGTCATCATGCTGATTCGATAAGAATCTGCGCTGAGCAAGGTGGCGCTGCGGCACGCAATTGGAAGTCTTGTTCCGGCAATGCATTTCCAGAATCAAAAATCACGTTTTCTTGTTTTTGCCTTGGCGCTGATCATTTCGTGCAACTTCATTCCCACAGCGAGAGCGCAGACAAACCGTCAAGCACCCGTGACGGAAGATGAAAGACGAGAAGCTCACCAACTGTCGGTTACCTTTACAAAGCGATTGGGCGAAACCCTCGATTTTGAAGTAGTGATGCGCGAGTTGTTTGTTCCCGACGCAGTCGAGCGATACGTCGCTTCTGAAAAGAAGAAAGCCGCACAGAGCGGCTACCCATGGGTGATACTCAGCCAGGAAATTTTTATCGACGTGGCGCTGCTTGACAAGGCAAACGCCGATGACTGGCGGAACCTGTACGTGCAGACAAATAATTTTGTAATTCTCGGATTCGTTCGCGGCTTACGATCGAACATTGACTTCGAAAAACTTAAACCTACGGACCTCTATCCCGCGGCTGTGATTCAATTGCTCGATCACGATCCACTCTTGAAAACATTTATCTTGAAAAAGGCTCGATCTCGAAACTTGCGTTCGGTCGCCGATATGCGCATTGCCGCGACCACTCTCGCACGGGCAAACGAACTAATGCGAAAGGACTCTCAGCCAATTGATTTGGAAGCAGCGTTTTTTCGAATCGGCACGCGCCATGCGGCAACCCAAGCGCGCGGCGACCTCGACTTGGACAAACTCCGCGACCAGGCAATTCACGTGGAGCTTGAGAGTAATGCATATCCCTCGGATGTATCAGTGGGCGGCCGCAACATTGTCGTCACGACACTTTCGTTCTATGTGCTTTCGCTGGCGCGAACCGGGGACAGGTTGAAAATTATGTGGGCTTATCCTGCCGTAGGCTAATCGCGTTCATCATCAGTCCGCGAATCCATTCACCTCCTGGGGGTCTGCTGCGTGTGAGATGCGCGGGGTCATCCCAGTTCGACAAAATCCGATTTAGATCGTTACTCTATACGCGCTCTTCACCCCGCTTGCCCCAACGGCAACGGGAGTTCTGGATTCATCGCTGGAGGCGCATCTGTTCTGGTGAATGGCGCGGTCTTCAAAACCGTTAGTGAGCCTGCGAGAGCAGGCTTAGGTAGGTTCGATTCCTACACGCCTCCGCCAAAATTTTCTCGCCCAAACGGACCGTGACTGCGTCTGAATACTGTGCTCGAACAGATCACAAAGGAGACTGTATGAGAACTTACTTTTCCAAGACTGCTTTTACGTTGGCAGCTACTTTCGTTGTGTTGACGATCGCGAGCTTGGGCCAGGCCCAACCGCGCGTGGCGCGCGGCCGCGTTTATACTAAGGGCGATGTTGACCGCATCATCAAGCGCGTCGAAGACAGCACTGACAAATTCAAAAAAGAGTTTGACAAGGCGCTCGATCACAGTCGCTTGAACAACACCAATCGCGAGGATCAACTGAATCAAGACGCGAAAGATTTAGAGCATGCGACCGACGATCTGCGCAAGCAATTCGATCGCACCGACAAGTGGATTGATAACCGCGATCAGGTTAGAACCTGCCTGGTGCTGGCATCAAAAATCAACGTCGCGATGCGCAATCGCCGTCTCGGACCCAAAGTCGAAAGCCGCTGGAATGCGTTGCGCTACGATTTGAATACGCTGGCGGGTGTCTACAACTTGCCGGCAGTCGGTTCGCCAGAGTACTGATCTGAATTCGACAAGACAACTCCCACTAGTCGAACCTCACCTTGATCCGCTTCGATCATTTCCGTATTATCGAATTTCCGAACGAACGTTCGAATGAAGTGGCCCCAGACTTTTAGTCTGTGCTGCTTTAACAAAACATCACAGACCGAAGTCTGTGCCACGTGCAATGATCAACTTTCAAACATCACCCGATCGATACAAACACTGGAAGCTTTCTTTCGATGGCGCAGTCGCGCGCTTGTCGATGGATGTGGCCGAAGACGTGACCTTGAACGAGGGTTATAAGCTCAAGTTGAATTCATACGACCTCGGCGTCGACATCGAACTGGCTGATGCGATTCAACGAATTCGTTTCGAGCATCCCGAAGTGCGCGCGGTGGTAGTCACGAGTTTGAAGCCTCGCATCTTCTGCGCCGGGGCGAACATTTACATGCTCGGCACTTCGTCGCACGCCTTCAAGGTCAACTTCTGCAAATTCACGAACGAGACGCGCTGTGCCATCGAAGACGATTCGCATCACTCCGGCCGTCGCTACCTGGCGGCTTTGAACGGAACGGCCTCAGGTGGCGGCTACGAACTCGCGATCGCTTGCGACGAAATCTATCTGGTCGATGACGGTAATTCTGCGGTTTCGCTTCCCGAAGTTCCCTTGCTAGGCGTGTTGCCAGGCACGGGCGGATTGACGCGACTGGTTGATAAACGAAAGATTCGCCGCGATCGTGCCGACGTGTTCTCAACTCTCGCAGAAGGGTTGAAAGGCAAGCGCGCGAAAGAATGGGGACTCATCGACGATACATTTCCGACCACTAAGTTTCAGGATGGAGTTGATGAACGTGTGGCGCAAATCATGTCAGAACCCGGAGCGGACCGGGGTCCCCGATCGGGCAGCCCGCGCGGGGTGGTGGATGCGACGGGATCGAGCGCGCCTCCTGTCGGAATCGAGTTGACGCCTTTGCAATTCAAGTCAACCGATAACACCCGAGACTACAAATACGTCTCGCTCCGGTTTCAACGCGATAAGCGATACGCAGATCTAACCGTGCACGCGCCTGAAGCGGATTTCCCGACAACCGCCGAGGAAATTCAGAAGCGGGGCGACGATTACTGGCCGCTGCGCGCCTTTCGTGAACTGGATGACGCGCTGCTTCACCTGCGCGTGAACGAGCCGGAGATTGGCCTCGTTTGTGTTCGCACCGAAGGAAAAATCGAGAACGTCCTCGCCGTTGATAAGACGCTCGCTGCTAACCGTGACTCTTGGCTGGTGCGCGAAACACTACTGCAGATGGCGCGGACGCTGCGGCGAATGGATCTGACGGCGAAGAGCTTCTTCTCGATCATCGAACCGGGCAGTTGCTTCGCGGGAAATTTATTTGAGCTGGTGCTGGCGTCGGATCGCAGCTACATGCTGAACAATCCGGATGAAACTGTCGAAGTCGCGCTCAGCGAACTGAATGTTGGCGCGTTTCCCATGAGCAATGGGCTGACGCGTTTGCAGTCGCGATTTCTCGCCGATCAGAAGAAAGCTTACGAAGCATTTGCGCACGAAGGGCCTTTCGATACGGAAGCAGCCGACGAAGCAGGTCTCGTCACGTTCGCGCCGGACGATCTCGATTGGGACGATGAGATTCGCCTGGCGATCGAAGAGCGCACGTCGCTTTCGCCTGATGCGCTGACCGGAATGGAGGCTTCACTTCGATTCGCGGGACCGGAAACGATGGACACGAAAATCTACGGGCGCTTGACGGCTTGGCAAAACTGGATCTTTCAACGGCCGAATGCCGTTGGGCCAAACGGGGCGTTGACGAATTACGGCAAGCCGACTCAGGCGCAGTTTGATTACAAGAGGACTTGAGTGGCACAGACTGAAGTCTGTGTTTGAACGACGGGAAAGACCACAGACTGAAGTCTGTGCCACAAAATCATGAATCTATACGAGCGAATTCCGAATAACGTTAACTTGAGCGAAGACAAACGCCTGCAGCGTGCGCTGGAGAAATGGCTGCCGAACTTCCTTTCGTGGTGGCATGACATGGGCCCGGAAGGTTTTCAGGAGAAGGAGGTCTGGTTGCGGACGGCGATCGATGTTGGCAGCGAAGGCTGGGCGCATTTCGATTACGTGAAGATGCCCGATTATCGCTGGGGCATCTTTCTTGAACCGGCCCAGTCCGACGCTAAGGTCGGCTTCGGTGATCACTATGGCGCGCCGGCTTATCAGGAAGTGCCGGGTGAATTTCGCAACGCGCTGCGCCGCATCATCGTCACGCAGGGAGACACTGAACCTGCTTCAGTCGAACAACAGCGACGACTTGGCGCGACGTGTCCATCGCTTTACGACTTGCGCAATCTTTTTCAAGTGAACGTTGAAGAGGGTCGTCATCTTTGGGCGATGGTTTATCTGCTGCACGCATATTTTGGGCGCGATGGGCGTGACGAAGCGGACGCTCTGCTCGAAAGACGGAGCGGCAATCCCGACAAACCGCGCATCCTCGAAGCGTTCAATCAACCGTGCGATGACTGGTTGAATTTCTACGCGTTCACGATGTTTACCGATCGCGACGGCAAATATCAGTTGTCGGCTTTGGCTGAATCAGGATTCGAACCGCTGGCGCGTACGTGCAAGTTTATGTTGACCGAAGAAGCGCATCACATGTTCGTCGGCGATACAGGCCTAAGTCGCGTCGTCAAACGCACCGCGCAGTTGATGAAAGAAAACGAAGACGTGCGCGAAGTCGGCGGCATCCCCCTCGACATCATTCAGAAGTACATCAACTTCTGGTTCAGTTACTCGCTCGATTTGTTCGGCGGCGAGATCAGCTCGAACTCGGCAGATTTCTTCGCGGCTGGTTTGAAGGGGAGATTCAAAGAGCAGGAGCAATACGCCGATCACGTTGCGACCGAAGGTTCGTTCATGATGACGGTAATTGAGAATGGCAAGCTCGTGCCGCGCGAAGTTCCGCTGCGCAATGCTCTGAACGAAGTCCTGCGCGGCGAATACGTGAAGGATTGCGAGAAAGGTCTGGCCCGTTGGAACAAAGCGCTGTCGGATGAAGGAATAGTGGCGCCGGCTTCAGCCAGTGAGAACACTCACAGACTGAACTCTGTGCCACGGATATATCTGCCGAATATTCGTTTTCATCGTCACGTAGGTGAATACGCCGGTCATTACTTCGACATCGAAGGCAACTTGATTTCGAAAGAAGAATTCGCAGCGAAGCAGTCTGAATGGCTGCCGACGGTCCAAGATCGCGAATATGTCGGCAGCTTGATGAAGCCGGTAACGGAAGTTGGCAAGATCGCGAATTGGATCGCGCCACCGACTACGGGCATCAAGGGCAAGCCGTTTGAATTTGAATACGTGAGATTGTAATTAGCCGCGGATGAACGCAGATAGACGCGGATCAGGAATTTACATTCAGCTCTCAATTTGCTTTTTCATCCGCGTAAATCCGCGTTCATCTGTGGCCAATGTTTCTTGCTTTCCAGATGACTAAAGATCTCAGCCGCTACGATCAAAAGCTCGAGCACATCCTGCGCACCTCTGCGCGGATCTTTGCTGAAAAGAGCTATCACTCAACCTCGATGCGCGACATCTCGCGCGCGACGGGCGTCAGCCTGGCCGGCCTTTATCACTACTGCAAATCGAAAGAAGAGCTACTGTTCCTGATCCAGGATCATTGCTTTGGGCGGGTCAGCGAGAGCCTTGAGCAGCGAATCAAGAACATCGACGATCCATTTGAGAAGCTGCGCATCTTCATCGACAATCACCTTTCGTTCTTCGCCGCGAATATGGCTGAGATGAAAGTGCTGTCGCATGAAGCCGAATCGCTTGAAGGCGACATGCATCATCACGTTTCTGCCAGGAAAGAGAAGTACGCAAAGCTCGCGCGCAAGATCCTGCGTGAGATTCAGAGTGTGTCAGAAGCCCGACCGTCAGGGAGGGCAACTATCGCTTCGAGTCAGATTGATTTGACGGTCGCAACTTATTCTCTGTTCGGGATGATGAACTGGATCTATAACTGGTACGATCCGCGTGGCAAGTTGTCGGTAAACCAGCTCGTCGATAATATTACGCGACTGTTCCTGAGCGGATTTCTTTCGACCGCAAGTGAGTCTTTCGCGATGTCACCGTCACGCGCGAGCGAAAAAGTAAGCGTCTGGCGCACGGCGTGAGTGTCAGTACCATCTGCGGCAGCGGATGGTTGATTCCCGATTGACGTAAGACATCCAGGTGAAGTGCAACCGCCCGCTACCGCAGGCGGTTCTGACATATTGATGACTGAACAAAACTTAATTGAATACAAAACTGAGCAAGCGCTGGCGGTCATAACGCTCAACGATCCGCCGGCCAATACCTATTCATATGAAATGATGCAGCAGCTCGACGCGGGCATCCTTGCAGCGCGCATGGATGAGAATGTCCAGGTGATCGTCATCACGGGCGCGGGCGAAAAATTCTTCTGCGCGGGCGCGAACATCGCGATGCTCGGCGAGGTCACTCCGGAATTCAAATATTATTTTTGCTTGCACGCGAACGAGACGCTGAATCGTCTGGAGCAAACTCCGAAGCTGGTGATCGCGGCCATTAACGGTCACTGCGTTGGCGGTGGATTGGAAGTCGCGATGGCGGCGGACATTCGTATCGCGCGGCGCGGCGCGGGCAAGATGGGTTTGCCGGAAGTCTCGCTGGGCGTTCTGCCGGGCACGGGTGGCACGCAACGGTTAACACGCATCGTCGGCAAATCGAAAGCGATCGAATTGATGGCGGTGGGAGAGTTGTTCGATTTCGAAAAAGGCGAAGCGCTCGGTTTGGTGAATCGGGTCTTTGAAGCAAGTGACGGCGCGGATTTCTTAAAGCAGGTGATGGATTTCGCGCGCCAGTTCACGACTCCGAACAAGGCTTCGCGTGCCGTTGGTCGCATCAAGCGCGCAGTCCAGGCGGGCTCCGAGATTCCCTTCGAATCAGCGCTCGCGCTTGAGCGTGAGCTTCAGCAGTTACTGTTTCAATCTGAAGATGCGAAAGAAGGGTTGGACGCTTACGTGAATAAGCGGAAGGCGAGCTTTAGCGGCAAATGAGGTCAGTACCATCTGCGGTAGCGGATCGTTGATCTCAAACGACGAACGGACTTGAGAATCCAGATCAACCGCCCGCTACCGCAGGCGGTAATGACTCCAAAAATGTCCGAAGAATTCATCAAAATCGCTGAAAACGCCGGGATCGTCACGATCACTTTGCATCGGCCCGAGCGCCTGAACGCGCTCATCGATCACATGCGGCGCGATCTCGCTGAGGCTTTGGAAGAGGCCGGCAGCGATCCAGACGTGCGCGTAGTCGTGCTTACTGGCGCGGGCCGCGCGTTCTGTGCCGGCGGCGATGTGAACTTCATGACTGAGCTGGTTGAGCGCGGCGACTCGGAAGAGTTCGCGCGATTGCTGGGTGCGGCAAGGCGCGTGATTATCGCGATTCGTCATATGACCAAGCCGGTCATTGCGTCGATCAATGGTCCGGCCGCAGGCGCAGGATTCAATTTAGCCCTGGCCTGCGATTTACGCATTGCTTCTTCCGACGCGACTTTCGCTCAATCGTTCGTGAAGATTGGTTTTCATCCTGACTGGGGCGGAACATATTTTTTGCCGCGCATGATTCCGTCGAACATTGCCTGCGAAATGTTTTTTCTGGGCGAGCCAATCGATGCTCAGCGCGCATTTCAACTTGGTCTCGTCAATAAGGTCGTGGCGCCGGAAGACCTCGAAATGGAAACGAGAAAACTTGCAGAGCGCTTGCGCGACAGCGCGGCGGTTTCAATCGCCGGCTCGAAACACGCGGTTTATGCCAGCGAGCACGACACGCTTGAGCAGATGCTGCAATACGAGGTTGACGCGCAACTGCGCTGTTTCGAATCTGAGGATGGAGCTGAGGGTGTGCGCGCGTTTTTAGAGAAGCGGCCGCCGAGATTTACCGGAAGATAAGAATCCCGCGAACGAATTTAGCCGCGGATGAACGCGGATCTACGCGGATAAGAAATCCAAGGCAGTCTTTCTATCCGCGCCAATCTGCGTTTATCTGCGGCTGATATTTTGCTTTAATGGTTTGTCGTCATAATGAAACTCGCAAACAGACTCGCATTCATTACCGGTGGTGGCCGCGGCATCGGCCGCGCGATTGCGATTGCTTTTGCGCGCGAAGGCGCGTCAGTAGCGGTGGCGGCGCGCACTCTCAAACAAGTGAAATCCGTTGCCAGGGAGATCACCAAAGAGCTCGGCCTTGAGGCGTTGCCGCTGAAATGTGACGTGCGGAACAGTGGCTGGGTAAGCGACGCATTCGATAACCTTCGTCTGCACTTCGGGCGCGGGCCGGACATCGTCGTGAATAACGCCGGCGTCGCCCGCTCATCTCTGTTCGTTAACACTGATGAGGAATTTTGGGTTGAGCATCTCGACACGAATCTCGGCGGCACGTTTCGTTGCACGCACGCTGCGTTGCCGGAGATGCTCGAGCGCGGTTGGGGACGCATCATCAACATTGCTTCGATCGCGGGCAAGACGGGCGCACCCTACGTTTCCGCCTACGCGGCTTCGAAGCATGGCGTGTTGGGACTGACGCGATCGTTGGCTCTGGAAGTGGCAACGCAAGGGATAACCGTGAACGCGATTTGTCCGGGCTATGTTGACACTGAGATGACTTCCCGCGGTATCGAAAACATTGTGGCCAAGACCGGCAAGTCCGCGCGTCAGGCGTTGAAGATGCTGGAAAAAATGAGCCCGCAGAACCGTCTGGTCACCGCCGAAGAAGTAGCGGCGCTCGCAGTGTTGCTCGCCTCCGAAGACGGCCGCGGCATTAATGGTCAGGCGATTAATGTTGACGGAGGGACAGTACTCTTCTGAAGAACGTCGGTTGTCAGTGGTCAGTTGTCAGTCGCAAAAGCGAAACAACGGACAACGGGCAACTGACGACTGACTAACTAAAATGATAGAAAACCTCGGAAATCTCGCACGCACGCATTCATGTGGTGCGCTGCGGAAAGAAAATGTCAGTGAGCGCGTGACGCTGATGGGTTGGTGCGCGCGCCGGCGCGACTTTGGTCCGCTGACTTTCATCGATCTCCGCGACCGCGACGGCATCACGCAGATCGTAGTCAATCAGGAGAGGGCTCCCGAAGCTCACGCGAAAGCGAAGGATGTTCGGGGCGAATATGTACTCGCGGTCATCGGTGAAGTTGTTTTGCGCGATGAAGGCGCGCGCAACCCGAAACTGGCGACGGGAGATGTCGAAGTGCAAGCCACGGAAATCCGTGTGCTCAACGACGCGCGCACGCTGCCTTTTCAACTTGATGCGACGGAAACGGCGCTGGCCGCTGAGGATCTCCGTCTGAAGTATCGTTATCTGGATCTGCGTCGTACACAGCTCCAATCAAACCTGCGCCTGCGTCATCGAATGATTCTGGAAATCAATCGATACATGGACGAGCAGGGCTTCACGCAAATCGAGACTCCGAACCTGATCAAATCGACGCCCGAAGGCGCGAGAGATTACGTCGTTCCGTCGCGGGTGCAGCCCGGAAAGTTCTTCGCGTTGCCGCAAAGCCCACAGATCTTCAAACAGATTTGCATGATCGCGGGTCTCGATAAGTATTACCAGATCGCTCGCTGTTTTCGCGATGAAGACTTGCGCGCCGATCGTCAGCCGGAGTTCTCGCAGCTTGACGTGGAGATGAGCTTCGCGACGCCGGAGCAGGTTTACAGACTCGTGGAAGGATTGTTCGCGCGCATCTTTCGCTTAATTAACGTTGAGTTGGAAACTCCCTTTCCGCGTCTCACGTTTGCAGAGGCGATGCGCCGGTTCGGATCCGACAAGCCTGACCTGCGCATTCCGGCGATGGAGTTACAGGATTTTTCGGAAGCTTTGGCTGAGACCACGTTCGCTCCTTTTGCGTCCGTGCTGTCGGCGAAAGGCGAAATCAAAGGATTGGTTGTCAGCGGCGGCGCATCGATGTCGCGCAAGATGCTCGACGAGTTGCAGGAGTTTGCGAAGCGATATGGCGCGACGGCGCTGGCCTGGATCAAGTTGGGCGACGAGCTGACCTCTTCGCTGTTGAAGGTCCTGGGCCACGACAAGGTTGTCGACCTCGCCGGTCTGGCCGGCGCGCAAAAAGGCGACGCTGTTTTGATCGTGGCCGGCAAACCTGACGTCGTGGCGGCAAGCCTCGGCGCGCTGCGCAACGAAGTCGCTAAGCGCGAGAACCTGATTCCGGAAGACGTTTACGCGCCGCTGTGGGTCACTGAGTTTCCGATGTTCGAATATCACGAAGACGATGATCGCTACTACGCGATGCATCATCCGTTCACATCGCCGCTCGACGAAGATGTGACGGTGCTTGAGCGCGCGGTTAAGGGCGAGAGCGAATTGTTCGGACAGCTTCGCGCGAAGGCCTACGACGCGGTCATCAATGGCGTTGAGGTCGCGGGCGGTTCGATCAGGATTCATCGCAGCGACGTGCAATCGCTCGTCTTCAAAGCGCTCGGCATGACTGACGAACAGGCGCGCGCTCGCTTCGGATTCTTTCTGGAGGCTCTGACCTATGGCACGCCTCCACACGGCGGCATTGCTTCGGGCATCGAACGCACGCTCATGGTGCTGGTGCCCACCGAGAACATTCGCGAGGTCATGGCATTTCCAAAGACGGCTTCCGCACAGGACTTGATGATCGATGCGCCCGGCGAAGTTGATCAGAAGCAACTGGCAGAGCTGCATCTGAAGATTGCCAATGACTAGCCGGGGATGAACGCGGATGGACGCAGATCAAAGAACTGTCGGTTTGGTTTTGTCTTAATCCGCGTCTATCTGCGTTAGTCTGCGGCTATTTCAATGGTCGGTTATGAACCTCCAGATGAGTCGAGCCCATCTCGATGAAATCGTCGCACACGCTCGCGAAGCCTCTCCTCATGAATGCTGTGGCTTGATCGGCGGAACCAAACGCGGTCAAGCGCAATCAATCTATCGAACTCGAAACATCGCCGCAGATCCTCTCGTGGCTTACGAAGCAGCCCCTGAAGATCTTTTCGCGGCGCAACGCATAATGCGCCAGCGTGGTGAAGAATTGCTGGCGATTTATCACTCGCATCCACGCTCGTCAGATCCTCAGCCTTCCGCAACCGACGTGCGTCTTGCCTACTATCCGGCAGCGGTTTACCTTATTGTTGGATTCCGAGATTCAGAGCCTTGCGTCCGCGCATTTCGATTGATTGAAAGCGAAGCACGATGGGAACCGGCCGAATACGAAATCCTCGAGCAGCCGGCTCAGTGAAACTCAGTTCCCGTGGCTCTCGTAGAAGTTTCAAATGCAGCCCAAACGTACTAAGTACGACACTAATCCGCTTGACGAAAAGGTTGGCGACCATGCGAGTGAGTCGTTTGGACCTCGGGGTGACGCGGAGACAATCCACCTCGGCGGAGAAACGACTCGAATTGAAGGCAGCGAGACATCTCGGGCGCGATCTGCGAGCGAGGCTCCCACCCAACTGATTCAGGACAAGGTGACGTCTTATCCGTCTGTGTTCGTTCCGCCCCAGCCGAAACGTCCTCCGATGTACGAGTCACCGAGATTGGATCCGGCAAGCATCTACCAACCTCCGCCGGTTCCTCCGCCGAACATCTATCAGCCGCCACCGGTGTCGGCGATGTTCCTACCCGGAAGGAATAAGGTGACGGGGCTCGGTATTCAGGAAAGATGGGCGAACCTGCTGCCATACGTTCCGGGATACATTGGAGCCGTGGCTGCAGTGATCGAACTGTTGTTGGTGCCGCGTACCGAAAGCCGCACGCGTTTCCATGCGGCGCAGGGATTGGGTTTGCAGATCGCCATACTTATTTTGTCCGGCGCGTTCGGCATGTTCACTCTGATCTCCGGCAGTAAGTTTGGCTCCGGAATGTTTCGCTTCGCGGCCTTCATCTTTCTGATTGTTTCGATGGTGCGCGCATTCAAGGGCCGGCCACATCACATTGCGCCGTTGGACGCAGCCACAAGGTGGCTCGAAGAAAAGATTAAGCCCCGCAAATAATCTCTGAACCATATAGGGTTCGCTTTGAACGAAATCGACGCATTAGTGAGCGAATTTGTTTCGATAGTGCCAGCGCGGCGCCAGCGACTTTAGGCTCTGGGAGCGACTGAGGGCTCCTAAGTGACGCACTAACGCGCCTTCAAAATAGAATAATTGCTGCCCAGGATTTTTAGCGGGCACTGGCACTCGGTTTGTAGGCTCTCTCCAGGCAAACGAATCTGACGCGATCACGTCTAAGCATCGCGTCGCGTTTGATTAAGTAATCGAAGGAGCAAGGTGATGAATAAAAAGTCTTATCAGTTTGGGCTGAAATTGCTGGCGCTGCAAGTCGCGTTCGCGATCTTCTTGATGCCGGCGGCGGCGTTCGCCCAGACCAAAATTTCCTATCACAGTAACAAGTACAAACCGAGCGACGACGTAAAATTAGGACGTGAAGCAGCGGCCCAGGCTGAACAACAGTTTCCGCTGTTGCGCGATGCGCGGGTCGATTCGTACGTTGAGAATGTCGGCCAGAGATTAGTCGCAGCGATTCCGCCTGAGTTCCAGCATCCTGAATTTCGCTACTACTTCAAAGTTGTGAACGCGAGCGACATCAATGCTTTCGCTTTACCGGGCGGGCCGATGTACGTGAATCGGGGGATGATCCAGGCGGCGCGTACCGAAGGCGAGATGGCCGGCGTGATGGCCCACGAGCTGAGTCACGTCGCGTTGCGTCACGGAACGGCGCAGGCTACGAAGGCGCAGAAGTATGGATTGCTCGCCGGCATTCTGGGCGTTGGCGGCACGATTCTGGGCGGCCCCGGATTGGGCCAGTTGGCGCAAGGTTCGGTCGGTGTTTACTTCCTCAAATTCAGTCGCGAGTACGAAATGGAAGCTGATTTGCTCGGAGCGCGGATCATGGCCAATGCGGGTTACGATCCGCGCGACCTCGCGAACATGTTTCGCACTATCGAAAGTCAGGGCGGTGGCGGAGGCGGCTTCCTCAGCGATCACCCAAGCCCAAAGGATCGATATGCGCGCATCAACCAGGAAGCGCAACTTCTGCGCGTGAACACAGCCGCGCGCACGGACGATCGTGAATTCTCCAGCGTGCAGGAGCGTTTGCGCGGTTATCCGCGAGCCCAAACAATGGCGCAGATTCAGCAGAGCGGGCGGCGCTATCCGAACCAGGGCGGCAACTATCCGAACGGCGATCGTACCGGTTACCCGGCGCCGACCGGACGCGTTGATTATCCGTCTTCGCGTTATCGCAGTTACAACGAAGGCTCGTTCACCATCAGCGTGCCTGACAACTGGCGCGAAGTGAACGATCAGAATGGACTCTGGTTCGCGCCTAACGGCGGCTTTGGCTCAGCTTCGAATGGACAAACCGTCTTCACTCACGCCGTGAATGCCGGCGTCACGCAGAGCCGTTATGGAAACCTGCAACAGGCAACTAACGATTTCATCAACAATCTGCAGCAGGGAAACCCAAACCTGCGGGCGCGCAGTAATTATCAACGCGTCACGGTTGATGGACGTGCCGGGTATTCCATCGCGCTGAATAACGTGAATGAAGCCACCAGCCAGCCGGAAGTCGTGAACGTGGTGACGACCCAGCTTAGAAATGGCGGATTGTTCTATTTGATTCAGGTAAGTCCGAACAACGACTACGGGACCTATCAGAGCATCTTTTCGAATATTCTGCGTTCATTGCAACTGAATGACTAGTGAAGTCGCGTGGCGCGGGCGTCTCGCCCGTGAACACGCGCAAGATGCGCGCGCACCTTCGTCGGCTTGACACTGCCGGTTCGCGACCCTATAGTCCTTAACTTGGCGCCCGCGGAAATTCGCGGGCGCTATTGTTGAGAAGTCACGGAGATTCGAAATGCCCAATCATAAATCGGCGGAAAAGCGCGTGCGACAGAATGAGCGCCGGCGCAACATCAATCGGCACAATCGCGCGAAACTGCGTACCTCGATGAAGAAGTTGCGGAGCGCGTTGGACGGAACGGACAAGTCGGCGGCGAACGGGTTGCTGCCAGTGACTGTTTCCGAGATCGACAAGGCTGTCCAAAAAGGTGTGCTGCACCGCAACGCTGCGGCGCGACATAAATCGCGCTTAACGGCCCGTGTGAACGCAACTGCGAAGTAGTTAACCACCACTCGCGGTCGCGAGTGGGCAATAATTTTCAGCAAGTGAGGCGGATCGATTTATTTCGATCCGCCTCATTTCTTTTTTGGCGGAGGTTATCTGATGAGCAAACCCTTCAAAGACGATAAGGAAGTCAGCGAACTCGTGCGGGCCTTCGAAGCCTGCACAATTCACCCGGCCGAGTTCAAGCATTATCAGCATCTCGCCACCGCTTTGTGGTATGTGGCGAATTTCTCGTATGACGAAGCCACGATGAAGGTGCGAACCGGAATTCAGAAACTAGCGGCGGCGTACGGAAAGATAGGCTATCACGAGACCATCACTCTGTTCTGGCTGGCGATTGTGCGTGAGTTCTTTGCCCGCTCGAATTCACATTCAATCGCCGAGCTGGCGAACAAGCTTGCGGCTGAATGTGCCGATAAGAACTTGATTCGCGATTACTATTCGGAAGATTTGTTGACTTCGGATAGAGCGAAGAACGGATGGGTAGCGCCAGACCTGAAACCGCTGGCTGCGTTTGCCGAGGTCTAGGAGAGTGCCGAAAAAACTCGCTGTCCCTTTGGGAGGGTATTGACATACTTGACTCATCAAGTACCTAGCCCTTACCGGCTGCAAGCGGGAGCTGCGAAGCAGCGGACATAGTTAAGCCCAAGGCGAGGCTTTGTGTTGAGTATCATGACATGGGTAACACTTTGATGGCCTAAAATCCGGGTATTGATAGCGCTCCGTTTAGCACATCGCCCTCTCGTTGGGTCTGCAAAGCCCTGGGGACAGCGTCCTTACCTCTGGAGGCCTTGAGCCTT
>DATLVM010000137.1:0-11439 GCA_035577445.1 Pyrinomonadaceae bacterium | reverse complement strand
CGCGCACGAGCAGTTTGCGATCGAAACCGCGGCGCCACTGAGAAGACCGTCCAAACCATTTCGCACTTGCTCCATCATACTGATCCGGCGGAGCAGCCAATTCCCCTCCCTGTACTTCAAGCGACTGCGACCAAATGAATCGCGCGGGCAAAATCGCGTTAACGCCATTGAGCGGACTATACGGTTTGGTCGTCGATCGCCGCTCCGCCTTGTATGAGCGCGGCGTATTTAGGCAGCATCGCGTAACTGCCCCAGTGATTAGTGTGGGAAACATCACCGTCGGCGGGACCGGCAAAACACCTTTGGTCGAATGGATCGCGCGGACACTCGCGGCTGAAGGACACCGCCCGTGCGTCGTCACGCGCGGCTATCATCGCAATACCAAGGGTCGAATCGTCGCGTCGAATGGAATAGACATATCGGCAACACTTCATGAAGCAGGTGAGGAAGCGTTCATGTTGGCTGAGGCACTCAAGGGAAAAGCTGCCGTGGTTTGCGATTCCGATCGCGTTGCTGGTGCGAATTGGGCCATCGAGAATCTTGGAAGCGACGTGATCGTCCTCGACGATGGATTCCAGCACCGTCGCATCGCCCGCGATTTGGATGTCGTTACGATTGATGCGACAAATCCGTGGGGCAATGGCAACTTGCTGCCTGCCGGAACACTGCGCGAACCATTGGCGGCGTTATCGCGGGCTGATTGCTTTGTAATCACGCGCGCCGATGACGCAGTTCGAACAGCCGCTTTACGAGATGAACTCAGAGAGCTAAACGCCGAAGCTCCGATATTCACATCTGTCACTAACTTGTCGGAAACCCGAATCCTCTCAATAAACGTCAGTGCGCCGCTCGAGCCGAAAAGTCACCCAATCGCTGCGTTCTGCGCTATCGGAAATCCCGAATCGTTTTTTGCTCTCCTAAAGCGCGAGGGTTTCCAACTGAAATATCAGCGACCATTCGGTGACCATCATCGCTTCAACCAAACGGACCTCGATAAAGTTGAAGCTGCGGCGCGAAACGCCGGCGCTGAGTTCCTTATCACTACCGCGAAAGACGCAGTCAAGCTGCTCCAATTGAAATTCGAGATGCCTTGCTACGTCGCGGAGATCGCGATTGAGATCGTACCCAGCGAAGAGTTTCGTCGCTTGCTCACCAAAACGATCGAATCCTTCAAATAGACTGGCTGTTCACTTCACGGCGTTGGCGAAGCTTTCGGTTTGGATAGGGTTGGGGTCGCGCGCGGCGGTGGTGGTGGCTCGTCGCTGGCAGGTGTCGAGCGTGGTGTTGGCGTCGATTTTACATTCGCATTTCGATTACGCGCGGTGTTGCTGTTTTCATTTGCTCCAAAGTCGCCCACCACGCTCGCCGGCTCAGCATTGACATTAGCCGGCCGCGGCGTTGGCATCGTTGAAGGCTGCGGCTGAATGTTACTTTCGCTCACGCCCGTTGGTGTTCCCATCGGCTGCACCGGTTGACTGTTGGGATCCGGCGCCAGCACAGACTGATTCGCATTCGCGTTGGCGTTCATGCTCGTCCCTGAGGTTTGCCCGCTACCCCGCGTCAGCAGAAAGACCACGCCAAAAACTGCGACAAGTACAATCGCCGCTGGAATCATGATCCGCCATGGATTAACGTTTGGAAGCGGAGCTTCTTCCATCAACGGTTGTTGATACGCCGGTTCTAAGCGTCGCGGTTGCACGGCCGTGATTTCGTCGACAGGCCGGGGCTGCACCAGAGTTGTTTCGTCATCGTCTATCACTTCGACAGGCGCATTTGCCATGGTCTCTGGCGCGGCGACGACCGGCGCACCCGCGGCGCCAGCCGCGCCTTCCGCCAACGCGGCGGAAAACTCGCCGGCACTCGGAAACCGATCTCCCGGTTGTTTAGCTAACGCGCGCATCACGACGCCGGCAACCGCGGCCGGCAGATCAGGACGAGCTTCGAGAATCGAAGGCGGAGGATCCTGCACTTGCTTCATCATGATGACGGTCGGCGACTCGCCAGTGAATGGCACGCGGCCGGCCAGCATTTCGTAGAGGATGATGCCGAATGAATAGATGTCTGAGCGCGCATCAAGCGGTCCTGATTGCGCGCATTGTTCAGGCGACATGTACTGCGGGGTGCCGACCACGAGATTCGCGGCCGTGATGTCCGGGTCTGGTGTTCCATGCGGCTGCTGGATCTTAGCAATCCCAAAGTCGAGCACCTTGGCCCAGTCGCCACCATTCGTACTCGAGAGCATGATGTTGTCGCTCTTCAAATCGCGGTGAATCACGCCCTGCTGATGCGCGGCATCTAAAGCTCCGGCAACCTGTCGCACAATTTCAACGATCCGATCCAGCGCCAGCGGACCTTCAGAACGTATGACGTCTTTAAGAGTGCGGCCGTCCAGGTACTCCATCACCAGAAACACCACGCCGTGCTCGTCTTCACCAAAGTCGGTGACGTTGACCGCGTGGGGATGCGAAATTCGCGACGCCGCTTTGGCTTCCCGCGAAAACCGCGCCACCACTTCGTTGTCAACAGCCAATGATGGTCGCAGCACTTTAATCGCGACGGTCTTTTCCATCAGGACGTGTTTGCCGCGATAGACGGCTCCCATGCCTCCGTGCTTGATCAAATCTTCTACTAGATATTTTCCGGCGAGGGTCTTTCCGATCAGCGGGTCTTCATCGTGTCGCAAGACGGCTGCATCGATAGGGCACAGCGTGCTGGTGTCGGAGTAATCTTTGCCACAAACGGGACAGACTTTCATCAGGGTGTGTGTAAATGTCCGCTTTCAAGGCAAGCGTATCACACGCTTTTTCACGCGAGCAAAGCTTATGCCTCTAGCATTGAATCTAAAGGTCATGATTATTGAGGAGAGAACGGCAACCAGTTAGCAGCGTCAGGACGTGTGACTTAGATTGATTCGTTCAATCGATCGGGCGCGTCCGGTTTGCTCATCGACATCTACGATAGCGCCACAAATACGCACTTCACTTTTGGAGTGATCGGGCTTGCGGTGTATCGGCGATGTGAATCGATTGATGATGTCGCCCTTCTTCATCCCAATTACTCCGCCATAGCTTCCCGTCATCCCTAAATCCGTAATATAGGCCGTGCCCTCATGCAGCAACCGCTCATCAGCCGTCTGAACGTGCGTGTGGGTGCCGACCACCGCCGAAACCTTGCCATCCAAATACCAGCCCATCGCCACTTTTTCTGAAGTCGCCTCGGCATGCATGTCCACGATGCGAATCTTGACGTCGTCTGGAAGCGAAGCGAGTAACTCACTCACGATCCTGAACGGATCGTCCGAAGGCTGCATGAAAACGCGCCCCATTAAGCTGATTACCGCGGCGCGAACGCCTTTGATCTCGCCCACCCACATTCCGTTTCCCGGCGTGTGCGGTGGGTAGTTCGCCGGCCTAAGCAGACGCGGCTGCTTCTGGATATAGTCGATTACTTCATGCTTATCGAAGATGTGATTGCCTGAGGTCATCACATCGATGCCGGATGAGAAAAGTAATTCGGCTATCGCCGCGGTGATTGAGAACCCGCCCGCAACGTTCTCGGCATTCATGACCGTGAAGTCGATCGCGTTCTGCTCTTTCAAATCCTGCAACCGATCCAGCAGCGCCGCCCGCCCGGGTTTACCAACGACATCGCCAATTAAGAGAAGCTTCATAAAAGAAAGTGACAAGTGACGAGTGACAAGTGACAAGAACTCATCAGCTTGTCACGTGTCACTTGTAACTTGTCACTGTAATTGGCAGAGGGGGAAACCGCCCGGCCGTTCCGAAGTCGTAATTGAACCTGAGTGATCAGGTGGGTGGCCTTTTTGTCACCGCAAACTATCGGCTTATCTTAACGATGAAGACAAGCACTAGCTCGCGATGTCGGCCTCCCTTATTAACGACGTTGGCTCAATCATCGTAATCGGTGACGAACCCGGCAGAACAACTCCCCCTGCCGCGCAGCATACTAACACAAATCACGAAAGAGCCGAGGTAGGATTTTTTGGAGTCTCGAAAAATCTGATCCTAATCTTTGCTCAGTTCATGAAACATCACGATTAGGAAAATCCCCGCGCCAATCGCCGCGATGATGCCGATCTTTGCGGCCGTGGACAAGTTGTTTCTGGTCGCGGGCGGAAACTGTTGCGGCGCTGGAGCGACCTTGCCGGCTTTAGCGTCGGCCACCAACTTCATCATGTCGGCCTTAACTTTTTCATTCGCTTTATCGCGAGCGGCGGATTTGGTGGATGACTCCTTCGCCTTCACGGATGGATCGGAATCTGAACCAGAGGCAGCGAAAGCGACCCCGCTCAAACAGGTAATAAGCGCGATCGCGATCACTGTCGCAGTGATCTTTTTCAGGGGATTCATGGTTGTTCCTTTCAAGGGAGGACGGGTTAACTTGCCGCGGCCTGATCGCGAATGCGTGGCGCCTTCAGAAGGCGGTCCAACATCTCAGAGCATTCGGCGCTCCGCGTCGCCAGCTGCTCATCCGCAGCCTCGTGCGACCTTCGCAGTTGATGAAGCTCGTCAGCGATGTAAAGTGCCGCGAGGATCGCAACCTTGCGAGAATCGACGGTGAGCGTGCCGGATGAGATTTCGCGCATGCGCTGGTCAACGTATTCCGCGAGTTGTTTCAGGTAGTCAGGGTCGCCGTCAGAGCGGACGGTGTACGACTGATCGTAAATTTCAACCCTAATCGTCTCTGACGAAGCTGCGTCGCTATTTCCGTTCATTCCAATTCCGTCAGCACTCATGCGCGTATGGCCTCCGCAATTTCAGGATCGACAGCCGCAATCGCATCGAGCATCTTCTGGACTTTTTCCCTGATCGCCTCGCGTTCAGCGATCAAGTGATCAATCTGCTCGCCTAATTCGCGGCTGTTGCCGGATCGTACTGTGGCCAACCGCCGCTCAAGCTCTTCTTTCTCCTGACGTAGCGCTTTGGTCAGCTCGATTGTGCGATAGATTTTGTCTTCGAGGTGCGAGAATTTTTCGAGTCCGTTGCTGGCCGCCATTGCGTTCTCCGGCTGGTGAAATTATTTCGCGGTGATTATGCGATGTAGAGAACGCGAGCGCAAGAGATAAGTGTCAGAAGCCCGCGCGTAAGCAAGGGCTCGCTCCGCAAGGTTGCCCTCCCTGACGGTCGGGCTTCTGACACTATTGCTATCTAATCTCCGCACCAAAGGTAATCGCACAAAATGCGACGTACGGCAAATGCCCCTGGTCCACTTCTTCGTCGCGCAGCGTGCGATCGTCGGCGCGATATTCCAACCGCAACGTCACCGAACGTTTGTTATCCGGAATTCCCTCACCTTCGTAAGTCCCGACGAAGGTCACACCAACCAAGTGCGGTACGTTTTGATCCATTGCAGCTTTCGACAGTTCCGCGACCGTTACGCTGCGATCGACCAGCAACGAGACATCGCGAACGATAGACGGAAAGCGAGGCAAGCGGGAATAAAGCACAGGCTGCTCCGGATGCTCAAGCAACGAAGTGAGATCGAGTTCGGCAACGAAGATCGGCTGACGAAACTTGTACTCACCCGCGACGGATTCAGCCAGGCGACCGAGGCTCCCGAGTCGAATTCCGTCAATGCTGACCGTCGCGGATTGTCCGGGACGAAGATGCTTGACTGTTCCTGAGGCGAGACTTAGCGGCGGCAGATTCATCGCATCGACAGCCGCTTCCAGCGCACCTTTCAAATCAAAGAAGTCCAGATCGCGAACCGGCTCCGCGCGATTCGCTTCTAACCGGCCACCGGTAATCGCCAAAGCCAGGGCTTCGCGTTCACGCGGCAAGTCGCCTCCGCCGGAACCGGCGAAGACTCGGCCTGCCTCAAAGAGACAGATGTCGCGCGTACCTTGATTGAGATTGTGACGAATCGAACTCAGCAAGCCGGGCAATAACGTCGGTCTCATGCGCGACGATTCTTCGATTATCGGATTGACCAGCGTGACCTGCTCGCTCGCGTTGGCCAGTTCCGGAATCAATGCAAACGCACTCCTGGTTTCGATGAAGCTCAAGTCGATGGCTTCGTCATAACCGCTCTGCGCCAGCGATCGTCGCAACGCGCGCTTCCGACTTTCCGCCGGATGGTATTCGCCCGCTGCAGCCGCCGGCGGCAACTCACTTCCGATCTGATCGTAACCGGCGTGCCTGGCTACCTCTTCGATCAAATCCTCTTCGATGGAAACATCATGCCGCCACGACGGAACAACATAGGTCAGCGCTTCCGAACCTTCGTCCGTCAAAGCAAAGCCGAGCGCCGCCAGGATTCTCTTCACTTCGACTTCGGCAACTCGCAAACTGGTTACTACTTCGATCCGGGCAGGGCGCAGCGCTACCGATTTGGCAACGAGGGGTTTCGGATAAACATCAAGCGCATCGTCTGTCGCTACTCCGCCGGCAAGTTCGCAAACCAACGCCACGCAACGCTCTTGTGCGGCAATCACGCCTCCGGGATCTGTGCCGCGTTCAAAGCGATGAGAAGCCTCGGTATGTAAGCCCAGCAGCTTCGCAGTGCGTCGCACCGAAGCTGGATCGAAGTAAGCGCTTTCGATCAGCACGTCTGTCGTCGTGTCGGAGATCTCTGACGACTCTCCACCCATGACGCCGGCTACAGCAACAGCCTCTTTAGCATCCGCAATGACGAGCATCTGATCGTCGAGCTTTCGATCGACACCGTCGAGCGTCTTAATCGTCTCACCTTTTCTGGCGCGTCTGACAACGATCTTGCTGTCAGTCAGTTTCGCAAGGTCGAACGCGTGCAGCGGCTGACCAAACTCATGCAGCACATAATTCGTGATGTCCGCGACGTTATTGATCGGGCGCTGACCAATCGATTCAAGCTTCTTCGTCAGCCACTCTGGCGAAGGCCCGATCTTTACATCGCGCACGATGCGGGCCGCGTAGCGCGGACAGAGATCGGGATCGAGAATTTCGACAGAAGCGAATTCTGCGGCCTTGCCCTTGGTGCTTTGTACTTTGGACTCTGGACTTTGGACTTGAGAGTTTTCTATGACTGCAACTTCGCGCGCGATCCCAATGTGCGACAGGCAGTCGCCGCGATTCGAAGGCACTTCGACGTCTATCACGTGGTCATCGCCACGCTCTTCGACCGCATCGACTGCCAGACCAACATTAGTCAGCCGTTCCCTGATGTCGTCAGGCGAAAGCTTCGTGCCGGTCAATTCGCGCAGCCATTGATAGGAAATGAACATTTGTCAGTGGTCAGTGGTCAGTGGTCGGTGGTCAGAAATCAACTGACTACTGACAACTAACCACGGACATTCTCATCGGAACTGCTCCAGGAATCTCACGTCGTTTTCGAAAAGCAATCGAATATCATCGAGCTGATAAATCCTCGCGCAGGTTCGATCGATGCCGAGGCCGAAGGCGAAACCGGTGAACTCCTCCGGATCGACGTTCGCTGCACGCAACACGTTAGGGTGCACCATGCCCGATCCACCCAGCTCAATCCAACCCGACTGCTTGCAGATGCGACAGCCGGTGCCTCCGCAATTGAAGCAACTGTAATCCACTTCGGCGCTCGGCTCAGTAAATGGAAAGTACGAGGGACGGAAGCGCGTCTTTGTCTCGGGCCCGAACAAGCGATGAACAAATTCCGCCAGCGTGCCTTTCAGATGCGCCATCGTGATGCCGCGATCGACACACAGGCCTTCCACCTGAAAGAACATCGGATTGTGCGTCGGATCGGGTGTATCTCTACGAAAGACCCGGCCCGGCGCAATCATGCGCACAGGCGCGCCCCGGCGTTGCATCGCGTGAATCTGCACCGTCGAAGTTTGCGAGCGCAACGCGAAACCTTCGGTCGTATAGAACGTGTCCTGGGGATCGCGCGCCGGATGGCCTTCCGGAATGTTCAGCGCATCGAAGTTATAGAAATCCGTTTCGATCTCTCGATCGTCTTCGACTGCATAGCCGAGCGAGACGAAGATGTCTTCAATTCGCTGCCGCATCAGAGTGATCGGATGCAGATGTCCCGGACGCGGGCGGCGACCGGGAATAGTCACGTCTGCGCTTTCACGTTCGATACGTGCTCGCTGAATTTGAGCCTTCAGCGCCTCGTCAACGCCAGCGAGCGATTCCGAAATTCTCGCTTCCGTCTGCTGCACGAGCTGCCCGAACGAAGCTCGATCGTCTGGCGCGACCTTGCCGATCAGCTTCTTCGCCGCGGCGACCGCGCTCTTCTTGCCGAGGTGCTTCGTGCGCAACTCGCCCAGCGCGCGCTGCTCGACTTCCGCCTCTTTCAAAGAGACGGCGGCTTCGCTACCTTGATCATTAAAGCGCGCAAAGCGCTCAAACTCTCGTTCGAACGCGGCGATCGCTGCCTGCACTTCCTTAACCGGATTCTGCTCTTCAGACACAGTTGCGGCGCCCTCGTTTTCGTCCGCGCAACGGACGTTTGAAAATAGCCCAGCACTTTTAGTGCTGGGTAAAACGCCCATTATTTATTCAAAAGCCCGCGAAGCGGGCGACAGGTACAGAACCGCGAACGATAGTGAGCGGGTCAAAGAGGCAACCTCCGCTACCGTGATTCAGTTAATTGGCGCTCCGACTTCGTCACGTTGAATCTTTATCCCGCTCGCTACCGCTCGCGTTCAGTAACGTTCTGCCGTCCGCTTCGCGGACTCAATTATCAAAACATCAACTTGATCCCAGCGCTGAAGCGCTGGGCTACTACCAAACGTCCGCTCCGCGGACTCGCGGTCTACTGATTCACTCGTTCCCGGCCCCGATATGTCGGGCTGGGCTACTATCAAACGTCCGCTCCGCGGACGACAACTCATTTCTTCTTTACCGCTACCCACTTACCCGAGGACTGTCCGGCAAAATCGTAATCACCCGACAGCTTGCCTTCGATCATCGTAGCGACGAGGGTAATGTTGCCATCGAGCACGACCGCCAGCTTCCCTTCCTTCCAGGTGCCAGTAGTGATCGTGCCGTGGCCCAGCTGTGAGTCGCTCGAGCCGGTGACTTTGTCGCCATCCAACTTTAGCGACAGCGTAAACGGAAACGGCTGACCTTGTGCATCTGCGACGGCGTCCCAGTCGCCAGAGATTTCGTCCGAAGTGGCTTTGCGGAAATTGACGGTTACGTTCTTGCCCGCTTCGGTGAATGTAGCAATCAGCTCATCACCGCTTTTTTTAAAGGCCATGGATCCAGATGAGCCACCTGCCTTTTCAATTTCCAGGGTCAGCGTCCCATCGGCCATTTGGCCCTTGAGTATTTTGAATGAGCCGCGCCCAGTTGTAAGTGTGCCTGAGTACTTCCCGGAATTCTCCGTCAATTCCAGAGTTAGCTTTTGTTCACCCGTGTCATCCTTGATCGTACCTTCGTACTTGCCGGCGAACGATCCGTTCTGCGCAAACGCAGTCAGCGAGACAGCGACGCCGATAACGATGGCTGTGAATATGTGAGCAACAGATTTCATGCGATTCATCAGTGATACTCCTTCTGCCCGGCTTTAAGTGGTTAAGCCGCCGCGCGTACCTCGGGCTTGTTCTCCAGAGCTGCCTTCGCCTGCGTTGCGAGTTCCGCAAACGTTTCGGGTTGTTTCGCCGCAAAGTCAGCCAGAATTTTCCGATCCAACTCGATGCCTGCGAGTTTCAATCCATGCATGAACTGCGAGTAGTTCAGTCCATTCAAACGCGCCGCGGCGCCAATGCGCACAATCCACAGCGAACGAAAGTCTCGCTTCTTTAGTTTTCGACCGGTATAGGCGAAGTTCAATCCACGCTCAACCGATTCCTTTGCTGAGCGATATAGCTTCGATTTTGTTCCGCGATAGCCTTTCGCTAATTTTAAGATCTTCTTGCGCCGCTCGAGGCGCTTATTTCCACGTTTTGCTCTTGGCATGTCAAGAATTCCTTTCTTGTGGCACAGACTTCAGTCTGTGATCGACCACATGAGTTCACAGACTGAAGTCTGTGCCACTCGCTTAATCTCTTCCATACGGCAACATTCGCTCGACTCGTTTCTGATCGCCTTCACTCACCATTACATCGACGTCGAGATATCGCTTTCGCTTATTCGTTTTCTTGGTCAGAATGTGGCGCGCATGCGAATGGCCGCGCTTGATCTTGCCGGTCGCGGTAGTGCGAAATCGCTTTGCCGCGCCTCTATGTGTTTTTAGTTTTGGCATAACTCTCCTTAGTGAATCGTAAATCGTGAATGGTAAATAAATAGAATCTCTAAGAGCCAGGATTCTGGCTGCCGCCAGGATCGCCTTGGGTAGGAGCCTTGCCTGCTGGTTTTCCCTGACTCCTGACTCCCGACTCCTGACTCTTGTCTGGCTGCTTGGCCAGCTTATTTCGCTTTGGCTGGAAGATCGTAAACATCTGATTGCCTTCCATGCGCGGCCGCATCTCGACATCGCCAACGTCGGCTAAATCTTTTTCCAGCTGCTCCAGAATGCGCGCACCCAATTCGCGGTGCGTCATTTCACGTCCGCGAAACCAGATGGTTGCTTTCACTTTGTCGCCTTCGGTCAGCCACTCGCGCGCGTGCTTCATGCGATAGCTGTAATCGTGCACGTCTGTGCCGGGGCGGAACTTCACTTCCTTGACCGTGATGACGACTTGCTTTTTCTTCGCTTCGTTTGCCTTCTTCTTTTGCTCGTATTGAAACTTGCCAAAGTCGATGATCTTGCAAACGGGCGGTTCGGCATTCGGTGCAACCTCGACAAGATCCATTCCCTGCTCGCGCGCGCGCCGAATCGCATCGCGAGTCTCCATCAAACCGAACTGTTCGCCATCGTCGCCAATCACGCGCACTTGAGGCACGCGAATGCGCTCGTTAATTCGAATAACTGGTCCGCGGCGGAAATCTGGCCGACCACGGCCTCGAAAACCTGTAGCTATGTGTGCACCTCCTAGGTAGTAGCACAGACTTCAGTCTGTGTTTGTTTGATTTGAATCACAGACTGAAGTCTGTGCCACATCAGTTATTAGCCAGCGCGCGCGTCGTTACCAGACGCGTCGCCATTTCTTTGAATTCCTCTAGCGACATCGCGCCGATATCGCCCTTGGTTCGCTCGCGCACGGCAACCTTATCTTCTTCCATCTCGCGGTCGCCGAGCACCAACATGAATGGGATCTTCTGTATCTGTGCGTCGCGAATCTTCGCGCCGATCTTGTCGCTGCGAACGTTCACTTCAACGCGCAATCCCGCGTCGCGCAAACGGGGCGCAACTTTCTGAGCATAGTCATTGATGCGATCGGTAATTGGCAGCACCGCGACTTGCACAGGCGCCAGCCACATCGGAAACGCTCCGGCGTAATGTTCGATCAGTACGCCAAAGAATCTTTCCATTGAACCAAACAGCGCGCGGTGAATCATGATTGGCTGATGCGGCCGGTTGTCTTCGCCGATGTATTCGAGCTGGAAACGCTTCGGCAGGTTGAAATCGAATTGT
>DATLVM010000136.1:0-4975 GCA_035577445.1 Pyrinomonadaceae bacterium | reverse complement strand
CAATCCGCCGTAACCGATGTCGTAGGCCCAGCCGTCGCCGCCCACGATCCAAACGCTCTTCTTAACCAGGGCATCTGCGACGCCGAGCAGGTCGCGGGCTTCAGCGGTACGCACGCCTCCGGCGTTGGTACGCACGCCTCCGGCGTGCTGCAAGCCAGAGGCTTGCGTACCGAGCGTGCCATTCAGCTTTGATTTCAGTTCGGCAATTAACTCGCGGGTCTGGTTGATTCCTTCCTGAGTTTGCTGATCGCTCTGCAGTAAGCCTTCAACAAGTTCATCGCCGATCAAGCCGCGATACTTTTCAACTAACTGCTTTGCATAAGCCTGCTGATGATCGAACGACAGGCGCATGCCGAGTCCGAACTCAGCGTTGTCTTCAAATAACGAATTGCTCCAGGCAGGTCCGCGGCCTTCGCGATTGATCGTGTAGGGCGTCGTCGGCAGATTGCCGCCGTAGATGCTCGAACAGCCAGTCGCATTTGCGATGATTGCGCGGTCGCCGAAAAGCTGCGTCATCAGCTTGATGTAAGGGGTCTCGCCGCAGCCGGAGCACGCGCCCGAGAATTCAAACAACGGCTGAAGCAGTTGAATGTCCTTGATGTTCTTGAAAGTAAGCGCGCCGTTGCGATGAATCTCAGGCAGCTTCAGGAAGTAATCCCAGTTGACGCGCTCGCTGTCACGCAACGGAAGCTGTGGCGCCATGTTGAGCGCCTTGCGGGAAACGTTGCTCTTGTCTTTCGCGGGACAAACTTCGACGCAGAGCTGGCAACCGGTGCAATCTTCAACTGCAACCTGGATCGTGTAGAGATGATCGGGAAGCTCGCGCCACTTCGCCGGCATTCGCTTGAAGTTCGCAGGCGCGCTTGCAAGATCTTCGGGCTTACAGACCTTCGCGCGAATCGTCGCGTGCGGACAAACCAGCATGCACTTGCCGCATTCGATGCAGAGGTCGGTTTCCCAGACCGGAACTTCCTGCGCGATGTTGCGCTTCTCCCATTGCGCAGTCGCGACGGGGTAAGTTCCATCGACAGGGAAGGCGCTGACGGGGAGGAGATCGCCGCGACCACTCATGATCTCCATGGTGACATTGCGAACGAATTCGGGCATTGAGCCCTCTCCCTCTGGGAGAGGGTTGGGTGAGGGCGTAGTAGCGGTAAGCTCCGCTCCCTCACCCCTAACCCCTCTCCCAACGGGAGAGGGGAATTCCGGCACTGCGATTTCGTGCAAATGCTCGAGCGCCGAATCGACCGCCGCGAAGTTTTGGCGCACGACGGGCTCGCCGCGTTTGCCGTACGTCTTGCGAATCGATTCCTTAATCTTCGTGATCGCTTCATCGCGCGGCAGCACACCGCTGATTGCGAAGAAGCACGTCTGCATGATTGTGTTCGTGCGATTGCCGAGCTGATTGTCTTTCGCAACCTGATACGCGTTGATTGAATAAACCTTGATTTTCTTCGCGATGATCGATTCCTGGACCGAGCGAGGCAGCTTGTCCCAAACCTCTTCCGGTTCATAAGGGCTGTTCAGCAAAAGCGTCGCGCCGTCTTCAGCCGCATCGAGAATTTGGTAGCGCTCGAGGAAGTTGAACTGGTGCACCGCGATGAAATTTGCGCGTTGAATCAGGTAAGTGCTCTTGATTGGCTCAGCGCCAAAGCGCAGGTGCGACACGGTCATCGCGCCTGACTTTTTCGAGTCGTAAACGAAATAACCCTGCGCGTAATTCGGCGTTTCTTCGCCGATGATCTTGATTGAGTTCTTGTTCGCGCTGACCGTACCGTCAGCACCTAAGCCCCAGAACAGAGCGCGCACTTGTCCTGCTGATTCAGTCGTGAAATTCGGGTCCACCGGAAGACTATTGAAGGTGACGTCGTCTGTGATCCCGACGCTGAAGTGATTCTTCGGAGTGTCTTTCGACATTTCGTCGAAGACGCTCTTGACCATCGCCGGCGTGAACTCTTTCGAGCCGAGACCATAACGGCCGCCGATGATGCGCGGCATGTCGAGAGCCCGACCAGCTGGGAGGGCAGGTAGCCCTTGCTGACGCGCGGGCTTCTGACCCGCTTCATGTAGCGCCGTGATGATATCCTGATAAAGCGGCTCTCCAGCGCTTCCCGGTTCTTTTGTGCGATCCAAAACCGCGACCGTTTTGACTGATGCCGGCAGCGCCTTAATAAAATGGTCGACCGAGAACGGTCGATAGAGTCTAACTTTCAAAAGCCCGATTTTTTCGCCCGTAGCAACCAGTGCGTTGACAGTTTCCTCGGCAGTCTCGCAACCCGAACCCATCATCACGATGACGCGTTCAGCGTCAGCGGCGCCGACGTAATCGAACAAGGAATATTGACGGCCGATAAGTTCGCCGAACTTTTTCATCACGCGCTCAACAATCGCCGGTGTCGCGGTGTAAAACGAGTTCGCGCGCTCGCGAGATTGGAAGAACACGTCAGGATTTTGCGCCGTTCCGCGCATAACCGGATGATCTGGAGTCAACGCGCGCGCGCGATGTTCCAGCACCAACTGCTCGTCGATCATCGCGCGAATCTGCTCGTCTGAAACCTCTTCGATCTTCATCACTTCGTGCGAAGTGCGGAATCCATCGAAGGCATGCAGGAAGGGAACCCGGGATTCCAACGTGGCGGCTTGGGCGATGAGCGCAAAGTCCATGACTTCCTGAATTGAATTCGAGAACAGCATGCCCCAGCCGGTCGATCGCGTGGCCATCACATCGCTGTGATCGCCAAAGATCGACAGCGCGTGCGTTGCTACTGAGCGGGCGGCGATGTGAAACACGGTGCTCGTCTGTTCGCCGGCGATCTTGAACATGTTCGGAATCATCAGGAGCAAGCCCTGGCTGGCCGTGAACGTCGTGGTCAGCGCCCCGGTTTGTAAACTGCCGTGAACTGTTCCCGCGGCGCCGCCCTCTGACTGCATCTCGCGGACGATTGGCGTCATGCCCCAAATATTTTTCTTGCCTTTGGCGGCCCATTCGTCAGCGGACTCGCCCATGTTTGATGAAGGCGTAATCGGATAGATAGCGATAACTTCATTAGTTCTGAAGGCAACGTGAGCGGCTGCTTCGTTGCCATCGATTGTGACTGTGCGATTAGACATTGTGTTTACTAAAGCTCCTCGCTTGATCTCCCTCCGTGTCAGAAGGGAGGGCTTTCCTGGGTACGCAGGCCTCCCGGCCTGCCAGCACGCCGGAGGCGTGCGTACCGCCCGTCCTCTAATTACAAATTGGCCGCAGGCAGCCCCTCCCAGTGACCGCCTGCGGCGCAGACAAGGAAGCTTGTTCTGACACGCTGGTGGATCTGTCAGTTGACCTTGACGTTAATCTGCTTTGGTCGCGCTTCCTCGTTTTTCGGCAACGTCACGGTGAGTACGCCGTCTTTGAACTCCGCGGTAATCCTCGCGGCGTCTACAAACATCGGCACACTAAAGCTGCGCACGAACTCACCGTAATGCCGCTCGACCCGATGATAATTTTCGCGATCTTCAAACTTGCGCTCGCCCCGCAGGGTGAGCACGTTCTGTTCTAACTTAACTTCTACGTCTTCCTTTTTGACCTCTGGCAATTCGAACTTCATCACCAGTTCTGTGTCGGTCTCGAAGATGTCGCATGGAGGTATCCAGGCTTTGAGCGGCAACTCCGCGCGGAGAAGTGACTCTTCGAGCAGGCGCTCCGTGCGATTTGGGAAAAGATGGAACGGATCGAGAGACATAAGATCTTTGACCGGAGCCATCAGATTGCCCTTCATGATCAATTCTCCTTTCATTGGTACGCAGGTCTCCCGGCCTGCCGGCACGCCAGAGGCGTGCGTACCGTCTTGTTCCGCCTCATGTTTTAACTCGCGCCCACCGTGCGCCTTGCAGTAAACGTTCGTATATGATTGCTCATGAACGTTCGGCCTCGATCTGGCTGATCTTCCCTTGCAGCCAGGTCTTAACTGCGTGTTGCATCTTCGGCTCGTCGCCCTCCATCTCAAGCTCTTCAATCGTATTCCCTGCATCATTCAGGGGGATGAAATGACAAGGAACAGATTGCGAGCGATCCTGGGGTTCGACGAAATCAATGAGACAACACTCGGCGCACGGATGAGCGCGATACGGATATCCATAGTTAAGGCAACTCAGAGAGTCCTGGAAGACGGACTTTGGTAACCACGGCGTGCGGACCGAGCGTCCATACCCACCTTCCTCAATGAATGACAATTCCTGTTTGAGCAATTCGAGTACGTCTCGATCATCTTTAGTCATGGCGCGGTCCTCCGTTCTCCCCCTGAGTTTATTTTGAGCTGCAAGCCGTGCTCGCCGGCTCAAGCTTGGGTATCCCTCAGCGGCCTCGAAGCAACACATATGCCCGTCGAGTTACATCGCCGGGTGGTGGCAAAAGATGAACGTTTCGATAGAAGCCTCGCCCCGGTGGCGGTTTACCCTGAGGAAAGTTCCGCAGGCCATGTGAGAAAACTCACAGTTTCGCGCTGAGACCGTTGAAAAATGCTACAAATCGCCGTGAAAGTTAGGGGGCACGTCTCTTGCTCCGTCCGCTACAGTTCACAAGGGTGCCCGTAAAGCACCAAGGTCTTATGGCTCGGAAAAACCACCCCGGAGAATCATTCAAATGAACGTGGCGAGCAGAGCAGTTGCCGGTGACACTCATTCGGCAGTTACGAACGTGCGAGTGTTGCCATTCAACTCGCCATTACGTGCAATCCCCGGAATTGATCGAGTCAGTCGGAGCCGGATTTATCCGCGCGGCGCTGTTGTCTTTCATGAAGGCACTGTCGCCCGCGGCGTCTATGTTTTGTCTTCGGGCCGCGCCAAGATTTCAATCTCATCTGCTGACGGCAAGAAGCTGATCATGCGAATCGCCGGCGCCGGTGATGTGTTGGGGTTGTACGCGGGTCTCACCGGGAAGCCATTCGAAACCACGGCTGAGATGCTGGAAGGTGGCCGCATCGATTTTATTCCGCGG
>DATLVM010000135.1:0-2502 GCA_035577445.1 Pyrinomonadaceae bacterium | reverse complement strand
CTAAGGATGTGAAGCCATGATTCCTCATCAACCAGCCACACACGAAGCGACAGGTGTTTTAGTGACGACAGATAACCAAACAAAACGTCTCATCCTGGTTGTCGAGGATGTTCACGAAACCCGTTATGGAATGGAAGAATTGTTGACGGCAGATGGTTATCGCGTCTGTCTGGCCCGAGATGAAGCAGATGCGATCGAGGTCGTTCAGCAAAGACATCCCGACTTAATTCTAGTGAGTCTCCCCGGTTCTCCGAACGAAGTGATTTTGGCTGTGACGCGAATCCGCAAAAGTGCGAATGCCGGCGAGCAAGTGCCGGTCGTGATCTTCTGTGTTGAGGGAATTGCGGAAGGTTATGAGATTGCTATCGGACAAAACATTCATCTTACACTTCCGGATAACTTCAACCAGTTGAGGAGCCTTCTCTCTCGAGTACTGACGAGACCTAGCGAGCCGGCAGCGTAGAGCGCGGCGGCCACAAATGGAATTCACATCATGAATAATACTAATCGCACAACTCTGACCGCGAAATTTCTCGATACCAAGCCCAGGGTGCTTCTGGAATTAACCAACGAAACAGAGCTAACGCTCAAATCCGTGGAGATCCTGACAGTCTTTCTAAAAGCTGAAGAGGTAGCGAACGCCCCATCGGAATCTCATATCAGGTTCGAGGCCATAAAGTTCATGCTTCCGCAACAGACTGCAGTTGTCTCCCACCGAACCTGGATTGACGGCAAGCCGGCGCGGGACGAGCGCGATCAGATGGCCCGACTTCAACTGATTCCGGGCGAAGTGCATCCGTATGTGCTGAATATTTCCTGGCAGGACGCCGAAGGTAAGGCGCGTTTTCAGAGGATTCCGGTCGGGCACTAATGAAGGAAACGTGAAGCGAGAGCCGACCACTCGAGCTCAGTTATCCGAGTAACCGATCGACCTCATCTTTAACGACGCGATAACACTCGCAAACGGTCGCTTCCAATTTGTCTCTATCGAGAATCTGAATGCGACCGCGAACATAACTGATCGCGCCATCGTCCTGCAGCCGGCCGGCTGCCACCGTTACACCTTCGCGGCGTACACCTAACATGTCAGCGATTAGTTCCTGCGTCATCACCAGTTCATTCGTGTTCAGCCGGTCATGGCTAAGTAGAAGCCAACGACACAGTTGCTGTTCGACTGAATGAAGACGGTTGCAAACTGCCGTCTGCGAGATTTGGGTAATCAATGCCTGAGTGTAGCGCAGCAGTAATCTCTGGAAGGTCCCACCCTGCGCGAATTCGGTCTGAAGCAGTTTCGCCTTCATCTTAAAAGCACCACCGGCGCTTTGTACGACGGCACGATTGGGCATCGTACCTCCACCCATGAACAGCGCGATTCCGACGACCCCATCATTGCCGGTCAACCCCATTTCCGCGCTGGAGCCATTCTCCATCGTGTACAGCAGAGTAATTATCGAGGTCGTAGGGAAAAAGACGTAATCCAATTGTCCGGCGAACTCGTAAACGACTTCGCCCAGGGAAAACGAAACCAGCTGTAAGTTCGGGCGCAACCGTTCGTATTCATCTGCCGGAAGCGCTGCGAGCAGCCGGTTCTGGATTGGGTCATCTATGGTTGCAGACATGAATTCTAATTAGCGTGAAATAGAATCTTAACTGATGTCGCAATCGGCCTCCAATCGCAGATAAGACCAGCAGGCCGGCCATATGTGGTCAAACGCACAGACGGCTCCGTTTCCGAAGCGCATTGTGTAGAAGTATCAAGACTAATAATAGTCTTTAACATTAGAAAGGTAATCTTTGCGGCAGAAAAGCCGCGAACGGGAAAAGGGAAAAACTTATGTCCATGAAACTTTATGTCGGTAACTTATCGTTCGACACGTCCAGCGAACAGCTCCAATCGTTGTTCGCAGAGGCAGGCACAGTCGAAAGCGCCAGCGTGATTGAAGATCGTGAAACGGGTCGCTCGCGCGGCTTTGGGTTCATCGAGATGGCCTCGAAGGAAGAGGGCGCGGTAGCCATTGAAAAATTTAACGGTCATGACTTCAGCGGGCGCGCTTTGAAAGTAAACGCCGCTAAACCTCGCGAAAATCGCTACAGCGGTGGCTGATTTTAGTAGCTCCTGATAATCCCTCTGCGCAAGGGGGGCCTCACTGCGCGAGGAATTGTTTGCGCGTACTGGGTGTCGCTAAGGTGGTGAAATACTGGGTGGCATCCAGTCTTTCTCCGCTTGTGAATGTCTAGAATCGCGCTTCTTATCAACATCTCCCGCCTCCATCCCAACCCCATTTCTGTGAATCGCCGGCCGTCGCCACCTTTGTCGCATTCGCGATCTTTTTCCGAATGTTGCTTCGTGGAAAGAGCTTGACGAAAATATTCCGTCGGACATATGCTGTGCGCCATCGCAAGCTGCGTTGCTATGAAACGTAAAGGCCGACGCATTAGTTACGTTTCAACCTCGCACGATTTCTGACGCAGCTTCCAGATTCTTGATCTAGCCAAGCGGCA
>DATLVM010000134.1:0-2269 GCA_035577445.1 Pyrinomonadaceae bacterium | reverse complement strand
CCCTCACTCACAACCCCGAAACCGATGCTGACCACACCAGCGAGTCTCATCACCTGAAGTTTACCTGCCAACTTGTACTGTTCAGTGCGACCCGCGAAGCCTCCGGAAACAGTAAATGAGCCGTTGCTGATCCGATAAAGCTGGGCCCGCTGGTTGAATCGCTCATCGAGCGAGAGTTGAACCGGCGGTGTTCCGTTCGTGGGCATTGAAACCAGCTTAAACGGTGACGTGATCATCTGGGCAACGATTGCGTCTTTAGGCGGCGCTTTCTCGGCAATTCGGATCTTCCCATTCGGCTCTTGAACCGTTGCGATGCTGTAACCGCCGGTATTCCGCTCACCAAGAAATGCAGCGATCACCAGGTTGGATTTAAAAAAGTCGGCTTTCAGCTCAGGCAGGTTAGTAGCTTGTCCACGCAGCGCCGCATAAGTTTCTGCATCGCGAAACACGCCGACGAAAGATGTGTTGATGGGCGAAACCGATCCTTCGGCCAGGACCTTCAGATCGCCGGTGGAATCGTTGCTCGTCGAAACCATGTTCTTATTGTCACCAGAATTCGATCGACATGCTAACGGCAGAGCGCCGCTCAAGACGAACGAAGTCAGCAGGGCAAGTGCAGCTAATTTGAGAGTAAGCATTGAATCACTCCGGCGGTGAAATATTTCCGCAGCTCATGAACGTACAAACTCGGATCAAATTGCGTTGCGGCTTCTACAATCGATATCGCACGTGCTTTCGCAACTCGGCGTCTTCGACTTCGATGTTCTGAAGTCGCAGCATCACGTCGGCATTCAAATCCCAATCTGCGCGCTCACCAGCTTGCAACTTCACCGTCCCGGCCGCCGCGATCATCGCCGCGTTATCGGTCGACAGATGGGGAGAAGGGAAGTAAACCGGCAGGCCCAACTTGTCCGCCGCCGCGCGACAGGCTTCGCGCAACGCTCCATTGCATGCGACGCCGCCCGCGACAATCAGGGTCTTCGGGCGAGACTCGCGCGCGACACGTTCCATCGTGGTCACCAAAGATCGAACCACCGTGCTCTGAAAACTAGCGGCGAGATCCTTGATCCCTTGCGAAGGGTCGCCACCGTTGCTAACTGGTTGCAAACCTGATTCGCGGACGTACTTTGTCACGGCAGTCTTCAATCCGCTGAAACTAAAGTCCGGACGATTGTCACCCATACGTGGCAGCGCAAACTTCACGGCCTGCGGATTACCTTCGCGCGCGAGCCGCTCGATGATTGGGCCACCGGGATAGCCCAGTCCGAGCATCTTCGCCACTTTATCGAACGCTTCGCCGGCGGCGTCATCGCGGGTGCGGCTGACAACTTTATACTTTCCCGGCGTCGGCACATAGAAGATGTTCGAGTGTCCACCGGACACGATCAGAGCCATCGCGGGATATTCAATTGGCGGATTCTCGAAACAGACAGAGTAGATGTGCCCCTCGATGTGATTGACGCCGGCGAGGGGTTTGTGAAGCGCGTAAGCCATCGCTTTCGCGTACGAGACTCCAACCAGCAGCGAACCAACCAGTCCCGGCCCAATCGTTACGGCGATCCCGTCGATGTCGTTCTGCTTGATTTCGGCGCGCGTGAATGCCTCATCAACGATCGGAACAATCTTGTCGAGATGTTCGCGCGAAGCCAGCTCAGGCACGACGCCGCCAAAACGCGCGTGCGTTTTGATTTGCGATGAGATTACCGACGAAACGATTTCGCGGCCGTCACGGATGACGGCAGCCGCAGTCTCATCGCAAGAGGTTTCAATTCCAAGAACTAACATTGATAGAAATGATTGTACTGAGAAAGAGCTCGGTTGTGGAGCGCGGGCATCCTTGCCCGCCTGAGCTCGAAGCGCGAAGAACCGGAGCGCCTGTGGCGCTTTGCGGGCAGGGATGCCCGCGCTCCGTTAGCGAACTCGAAAAAAGCTGAGCACCGAATCTCCCTGCTTCAATTCGCGATACCGCTTCAGCGGAGGTTCATCGGCTAATAGCTTCTTCTTGTGGTGCTCGACAATCACGACACCGTCAGCCTGAAGAAATTCGGAGGCATTCTCGGCTATGAATCCGAGAATTGCTTCGTAATCCTCTGCGTAAGGCGGGTCAAAGAAAATGATGTCGAAAGGCTCTGCTTGATGCTTTACGTGCCGCCGCAAAAACTCCAACGCTTCCGCGGCTACGATTTCAGTTTTCGTATTTGTAACCTCCAGCGACGCGACATTAGCTGAGATTAACGCAGACATTTTTCGCGATTGATCGACGAAGATT
>DATLVM010000133.1:0-4656 GCA_035577445.1 Pyrinomonadaceae bacterium | reverse complement strand
GTTCGGGATCGATCCTGCCAACATGTTCGGCTTCTGGGACTGGGTCGGAGGACGTTACTCGATGGAGTCAGCCATTGGCCTCTCGACCATGCTGGCGATAGGCGCCGAGAACTTTCGCGCCATGCTCGCGGGTTCTCACGAGATGGATGAGCACTTTCGCACAGCGCCCTTCGAGAAAAACCTGCCCGTCCTCATGGCCTTGCTCAGCATTTGGTATGTGGACTTCGCCGGCGCTCACAGCATAGCGGTGTTGCCTTACGAGCAATACCTCAAGAGATTTCCGGCCTATCTGCAACAGTTGGCGATGGAGAGTAATGGTAAGCGAGTGACGCTTGAAAACGATGTGGTCGACTACGAGACCGGTCCGATCTATTGGGGCGAGCCCGGCACTAATGGGCAACACTCTTTTTATCAATTGATTCATCAGGGAACGAAGCTGGTTCCATGCGATTTCATCGCATTTAGCAGACCGCTCCATGAACTTGGTAGTCACCACGATCTACTCATGGCGAATGTCTTCGCGCAGGCCGAGGCATTGGCTTTTGGCAAGACAGCGGAAGAAGTAAGAGCGGAAGGCACGCCTGAGCGGCTGGTGCCGCACCGCGTCTTCGAGGGGAATCGGCCGTCGAACATGATCGTCGCGGAGCGGCTGACCCCGAAAACGTTGGGAAGGCTTATCGCGCTCTATGAACATTACGTCTTCACACAGGGCGTGATCTGGAACCTCAATTCTTTCGATCAGTGGGGTGTCGAATTGGGGAAAGTGCTGGCGCAACGCATAGTTCCCGAATTGGAAAGCGAAAGCGAGCCGAGACTGAAACATGACAGTTCGACGAACAATCTGATCCGGCGACATCGAGGATCGAGGTAAGTGGTTTGGTTGCCAGGGCACGCTCACTCGACAAGATTTACGAGGGTAGCTTTCTAAATTACCTTTACACGCGAATCGTGAGCGAGGCCCAGGAGATAGTTCAACATGCTCTGACGAGTTCGACTTAAAATCTACTGGATAAAATTTATGAATATTCTGGTACTTAACTGTGGTAGCTCCAGCATCAAGTTTCAACTAATCGCGACTGATCTCGATTTGATTGCTGGGAACGCCGACCGGCGACTGGCGAAAGGGACAATCGAAAGGATCGGAGGCGAAGCGATTATTTCCCTTCGCGTCGAGGGTCGCGAGCCGGTGCGAACGACGTCATCACTGAGGGACATTGGCGCAGCAGTCGACTTCATCGCTCGCTGGGCAGCGTCCGAGGCTGGGCTCGATGACATCAGGAGCATCAGTGATATTCAAGCGGTGGGTCATCGCGTTGTGCATGGTGGCGAGCGCTTCAAGCAGTCTGTGTTGATTACTGACGAGGTTGTTCGCGGAGTGGAAGATTGTATTGACCTGGCGCCTCTTCACAATCCAGCAAATCTCAAAGGCATCGCAGCAACGCGAAACTTATTTGGCCAGGGGCTGACACAAGTAGCCGTCTTTGATACGGCATTTCACCAGACGTTGCCGGATCACGCTTATCTCTACGCACTGCCGTACCAGTTCTACCGGCGCTACCGGCTGCGTCGCTATGGCTTTCATGGCATCTCGCATCGTTATGTTGCCTACCGCTACCGAACCATTCGGCAAATCACCCGCGAGGCGACGAACATAATCACGCTTCACCTGGGCAACGGCTGTTCGGCAACTGCCATAAGTGCCGGCAACTCAATCGACACTTCGATGGGGCTGACTCCGCTCGAAGGATTAGTAATGGGCACGCGCTCAGGTGATCTGGATCCGGCCATCGTCGAATTCGTGGCGGCGAAAGAAGGGTTTTCAACCCGAGAAATCGAAACCTTGATGAACAAGCAGTCGGGCTTGTTGGGAATCTCAGGTCTAACCAGCGATATGCGCGAGCTACTCGCCGAAGCGCACGAAGAAAATGATCGCAGAGCGAGGCTGGCGATCGAGATCTTTTGTTATCGCGTGCGCAAATATATCGGCGCGTATCTGGCCGCCATGAACGGCGCGGATGCAGTTGTCTTCACCGGCGGAATCGGCGAGAACTCTGCGGAGGTGCGAGCCGGGATCTGTGATGGCCTGCAATGGATCGGCATTGAGCTTGATGAAGAATTGAATCGCCAGCACACCGGCGGTCGGGAAGGCTCGATCAGCAAGGAAGGATCTCGTCTGGCGGTTTATGTGATTCCCACGGACGAGGAACTGTTAATCGCCCGTGACACTGTGCGGTGTATCTTGAAATAAGCAGCGCCTTAGTAAATCGCGCTTCAGGATCGAGCCCCCCGATAGCCGTTGTCGTCAGGCGCCAAGGCGGGAGAACAGGCAAGCTATCGAACGAGGCTGAACGACGTACGTCGCGCCGGTGATAACGGGTGCTTCTTCCATTCCACTGATATCGTCAGGCGATGGCAGAGACGTATCAAGCCATCGCCGCCAGCCGGCGCCTGGTTCGGTCGGTGAAAGCTCAAAGGTGAGCGGTTCCCAGTAACCGTTGATCATGAATTGAAGAGTGCCGCCGCCCGGACCCTGCGCGGTGAAGGCGAGGCTGTGAGATTCGTCACTCCAATCAGGTTGATCAAGCTTGACGCCGTGAATCCTAATACGAGCCTCACGTAGAAAATCGGCCAGCGTTTGTAGGTCGTTCGTGCTGCGCTCGGCAATAAGATTTAGACGGTGCGCAATTAACCGCTTAACAAAGCGGAGCACGTCAGCATGCCGTTCCAGCAGCGTCCAGTCGAACCAACTCGTCTCGTTGTCCTGGCAGTAGGCATTGTTATTGCCGCACTGTGTCCGTCGCACTTCGTCGCCCATGAGAATCATTGGCGTGCCCTGGGCCAGTAGAGTCAGTGTCAGGAAATTCTTTACCTGCCGACTGCGGAGCGTTTCGATGGCCGGGTCGTGAGTAGGTCCCTCGACGCCACAATTCCAGCTCAGATTGTCATTGGCGCCGTCGCGGTTCTGCTCGCCGTTACTCTCGTTGTGCTTTACGTTGTACGAGACAAGATCGTTAAGCGTGAATCCGTCGTGACAGGTCACGAAATTGATGCTGCGTCTTTGCGGCCACTTCTCAGGTCCATACATGTCAGGGCTGGCGATCATACGGTGAGCTAGTTTGTTGACAGTCGCGGTGTCGCCTTTGATGAAACTCCGTATGTCATCACGAAATCTTCCGTTCCATTCCTTCCAGGCGTTGCCGACGAAGTTGCCGACCTGGTAAAGGCCGCCCGCGTCCCATGCTTCGGCGATTAGTTTGGTGCCGGCGAGTACGGGATCTGTCTCGATGTCCCAGATGACGGGCGGGTTCTGCATCGGCTGGCCCATCTCATCGCGCGAAAGAATTGACGCCAGATCGAAACGAAAACCGTCAACGTGCATTTCCTCAACCCAGTAACGCAGGCTGTCAAGAATCATCCGCCGCACGATAGGGTGGTTCGAGTTCAGAGTGTTGCCGGTGCCCGTATAGTCTGCATAGCGCGAGCGATCCTGCTCGAGAATGTAATAAGCATCGTTATCGATCCCGCGAAAACTTATTGTCGGACCGTCGGCCCCGCCTTCGGCTGTGTGGTTGAAGACGACGTCGAGAATAACTTCCAGGCCGGCGCGATGTAGCGCTTTTACCAGCTGGCGGAACTCATCCACCGGACCAAGTGGATCTTGGCGCAGGCTGTAGCCAGAGTGCGGCGCGAAAAACGAGACGGGCTGATAGCCCCAGTAGTTCTTTCGGCCCGCGGGCGCGGCCTGCTCGTCGAATTGAAAGATGGGCATCAGTTCTACGGCGGTAACGCCGAGACTCTGCAGATACGGAATCTTTTCGATTAGACCGAGGTAGGTGCCGCGCTTCTCCGGCGCGATCCCGGAACTCGGATGGCGCGTAAATCCGCGCACGTGCATTTCATAGATCACTGTATTGGCCCAACGGTGGTTGAGCGGCGCGTCGCCTTCCCAATCGAACTTGCTGTTATCGATCACGACGCTCTTCATAGCCGCCACGGCGTTCTGTCCCGGCTCGCTTCCCGAGCTCCGCACATAGGTTGCCGGCGCTACGACACCCTTCCCATATGGATCGAGGAGCACTTTACTGTGATCAAAGCGAAAGCCTCTTTCCGGGTCGTAAGGACCGCCGACGCGATAGCCATAAATCTGTCCGGCTTTAAGACCGGGGACAAATAGATGCCAGTAGTAATAGGTGCGGTGGACGGAGTGATCGAGCGCGATGGTGCGCGCTGGGCGTGGATCGTCCGCGCCATCGAAGAGGAGCAACTCGACCGACGACGCATTTTTGGAGTAGAGGCTGAAATTTACACCGTCCGGCCGGCATGTGGCGCCGAGAGGAAAGCTCTTACCCTCTACCAACTCGAAGTCCGTTAACGGAATCATTTCGCTTACCGCTGCCAAAGAATCTGGGATGCTTCGAGCGGTATGATCGCCTCCGGGTTGCAGGGAATTATCCGGGCCGTGTAATCGGACGTGGAGCGCGTCGCCGGCACGCGAGCGTTATAGACATAATTGCCTGCGTCTGATGCTGCCGACTGATCGGTGGACATGCGGTGGCGCTCGACGGGGCCGCCAGGCAACGCATCAGCATAGAGTTCGGCAGTCACCGAGTCTGGCGAAAGCTCACCGAGATGCACTTGCATTTGAAACGAGTGCTG
>DATLVM010000132.1:0-3868 GCA_035577445.1 Pyrinomonadaceae bacterium | reverse complement strand
CAGGAAGTTTGGCTGCGGGCAAACAAATTCTGTCAGCGATGACGTTTCATCGAGCGAGGAATTCAATGAGACTGTGAGCGGAACTTTCTTGGCTCCCTTGATGAATGATTGGCCATCAAAATAGTCGTAAGCCGGATTGACACCGGATACGATCAGCGCCGCAATCTCACCCGCATTCATCTGCCGGACGAGTTCAACCATTTCCGTGTCGCTGCTGTGATCCATCGCAGAAGCCATGTTCAGATCGATTGTCTTCCCATAGTTGCCGAGCGACTGATTGATGAAGTTCACCAGGTATTGCGTCTGGACATCGTTTGCGCCACTGAGGACAAGCGATTGGCCCTGTACCTGCAGTAACTCTCGCGCAGTTTTATCAACGGCAGTGCGAGCCCCCTCGGCGAGTTGGGTTGCCTCAAAGCCAGTGAGAGCGGGTGTAAGAGGAGCGGCGGGCGATGCTGCTGCTACCAGCTTGGCCAGATACAACAGCGCTCCACTCTCTTCTGCCGGCGACAACTTGACGCGTCGATCCGCGTTACTGCCGGTGAGCGACATGCGTGACTCGAACTGGATGTGACGCAACATCTCGCGCTTTTCGCTTTGCAAACTGCGGGCGTTGGCGTAACCACGCGTGAACTCCACTGGCGCGATCCAGGTACCCAGAAAGTCAGCGGCAAAGCTGACCACTAATCGCGCATCTGCGAACTTATACTGAGGAATTGCCTCCACCCCGTGCGATCGCAGATGCGCCTGGCGAATTGCGTCTTGCGAAACGGACTGGTAAGTGATGTGTTTGCCGCTGAATTGCGCTAGAAATTTCTGAGTCGTTTCGCGGGAAGTGGGACTGATTAACGGAGGCGTAAGCAGGCGAACCTTGCCGCCTGACTTCTTTATGCTCTCCAGCCTCTCGATTACCTTTTGATCGATTTCGTTCCAGGTCGCAGCCTGCGATGCAATCAACGGCTGGCGCAAACGATCTGGATCATAGAGACCAAAGACCATTCCGTGAGCTAGCGCGCACAAGCCTCCCTGTGACAACGGATGATCAGGATTTCCCTCCAGCTTGATGGGCCGGCCATCGCGCACCTTCACGAGCGTGCCACAGGCCCGGCTGCAACCGCCGCACCCGGAGGAAAACCAACTGGCAACACCCGGCGTGAATTCGACCGGCTGCTTGAGATAGGGGACGATTTTCTGTTGCGGCGCGCGACAGCCACTCATGGCCAGGGCCACGGATGAGTAGCCCAGCACTTCAAGAAATGTGCGCCGTGAAACTTCGTTGTCCGGCTTGCTCCGCGTTAGCTGGACCAGATCTTCCACGCTGTCGCGATCCAAAAACTGTTCCCAGACTTTTTCGCTTTTACTCATCACCCATCACGCTCATTACTCATTACTCATCACTGCCCTTCATTGGTGACAAACCGAGCAGTCCGTCGAGGCCATCAATCGCTTGGGTGTCGCTTCCTTCGAAACGGTCGGTCGGCCATTTTCATCGAGCGTCACCTCGCGATGCGTGCGATGACAGGTCACACACATTCCCATCGACAAGGCGTCGGCCTGAGAGACACGATCTTCGGTTTCCACAGGCCCGTGGCAGGTTTGGCACTTCACTCCGGCAGTTACGTGGCGACTGTGGTCGAAGGCCACGTGATCCGGGAGATCGTTGACCTTGATCCATTCGATTGGCTTGTTCTCGGCCAGCGCCGTGGCGATCTTCTGAATCTCAGGCGAGTCCTTCAGAATCTTTGAATGGCAGTTCATGCACGTGCTCGCCGCCGGTATCCCCGCCACCCGCGATTTGTCTGCGGCTGAATGGCAATAGAGATACTGGATCTGGTTATCGCCCGCGTGAATCTTGTGCGAGAAGTTGATTGGCTGAGCCGGCTGATAACTTTGCTGGTTCCCGAGTCCGCGAAAAAGCGAACCCTGCCAAACCACGAACACACCAATCAGGGTCACCAGGAGCGAAATTATTTTTCCAGTTCGTAGATTCATCTGAATGTCCGACACACTTCAGTTTGTCGCGTTCGCGAATTCACGGGCCCTCTCGACAAACTGAAGTTTGTCGGACTCCAAATCACCTCACGGTCACGGGCTCGCCCACCGGCAACTCATCTTCGACCACTACCGGTTCCTTCTTCGGTTTCGGCGCTGCCTGCGGTCGATTGCGCTTCCGATCCCAGTTCCAGATGACGACTTGATATGGCCGCCAAAGGTAATGAATCGGCACTACCAGCATGTGCACGAGTCGGGAGAACGGAAGAATCAAGAGAAAGATGTAGGCATTAATGATGTGCGCCTTTACTGCGAGGGGCAGCGGCGCGATCATCGTCAAATCCGGTTGCAGCAGGAAGAGCGAACGCAGGTATGGCACTGCCGAGGTGGCGTACCAGGAAGAACCCCAGCGATAGAACAGCGCCGTGTACACACCAAGCGCGACCTGGACCAGAAGCACCAGCAACACGATCACGTCCATCCACGAAGTTACCGCGCGGATGCGCGCTGAAGTAATCCGGCGAACGATCAAACTGACGATGCCTACTCCCGCCAATAGTCCGAATAGCAAACCCGTGGTTTCCAGCAGATAGAGCCGCGCCGGCACTCCATTGAACCAGAGCACCTGTCGCGGGATGGCAAAGCCGATCAGGTGTCCAGTCAAAACGATTAGAATCCCGAGGTGCCACGGGACCGAACCGTAAAACAGTTCGTCACCTTCCAGGAATTGGGACGAGAGACTTGAGTAGGTAAAGCCTCGCTTGAGGTAACGTTGCACCGTCACCACGACCGCCAAAGTGATCGCCGCATAAGGCAGGATGATGAAAAAGAGATTGTCGAGCATGATTAAGGCCTCAAAACAAATTCGGGTTCGTTCCGGCGCTGAATGCCGGCGTTTGCATGACGGGCAAATGCACGCGCTCGGAGCGGCTCGGATAAACATTCGGCTCCTTCTGCAGTAAGGCATCGATCGCAACGAGCAGGTGCCGGTATGGATTCTCGCTGTCGCCCAGCGCCTTCAACATTTTCTCGAGCGCCGGAGTCATGCATTCAGAGATCAGAGCTGCGCGCAATTCTTCGTCGTCCAGACGGGTCAACAAGCGCAATAACACCGGCAGGTAATCGGGCAGTTGGTGTTCCTGGCCCAGATCGAATGGCTCCTCAGTCCGGTGCAGGTTTGCGAGGAATTCGCCGCGCTTATAGTTCTCGCCGAACAAGTGGTAGCCAATCTCAAGCGCGCAAACCGGATTGAGATCAAAAGTGCGAGTGTAGAGTTCCTGAAGATCGGTCAGAGTAAGTGCGTCGACACGGGATCGAAATTTAGTCAGCCCCTCATTGTCTGCGCAGAACATGATTCTCGAATCCCAATCCGAGTTTGGGTATTCGAGCAAATCCGCCAGTTTGTCGTAAGTCTCAATCATGATTCGTTCAGCGTCCGTAGGGACGAAATGTTTATAGAAATAAGTCGTGCGCCTAAGCTCCCCGTGCCGGCGCTTCCCGGAAACCAAATCCAGCAGCGCCCTTCCCTTCCCACATATCGTCATTCAACATCTGCATTGCCTGTTCCCGATGCATCGGTGGAATCACATAACGCTCGCGCTCAGTCGGCAACGATGTCAGTCGATAAATCTCTTCTGCTTCGGCTTCCGAACTGCCGACGTCAGCCAGCGCTTGCCTGACTACCTCGGCATCCATATCGCCTACCGTTTCCAGTCGCTTGAACAAACGCACCGCGTATTGTTTCTTGAGCGCGAGGCGCACGGGCTCAACGTTGCCGGCTGAAAACAACTTCGCCATATACTCCATGGGGAGTCGCGACTTCTCGATCGGACTGAACAGCTCTTCGTTAGCAGTGTCGTAAACGCCTGACTCCGTC
>DATLVM010000131.1:0-13900 GCA_035577445.1 Pyrinomonadaceae bacterium | reverse complement strand
TTTCCGAAGGCAGGTGATTCCGCCGTCTCAGTCGCGATCCAGTTGCCACCGTCGGCTTTGATCTCAATCGTCGTGGTAATCGGGATGGTCTGATCCTGCACTGCGAGACTGGCTTTGTAGCTGGTCTTGCCCGCCGCGAGATCGCTTGCCGGTTTGGGCGCCCCGGCACTCGCCTCAACTTTCTTTGGCAGCGCCACGCTCTTCACATCGACGGTGATCTCTTTCAGCCGCGCCGTGACTTCCGGGGTCATGCTCTCCTGGAAACGTCCACCGAGATACTTCGCAAAGAACTTTTCGGCTTGAGCGAACATGGCCATGTTATTGACCGGCCGGTGAAAGCCGTGGCCCTCGTCCGGCGCAACGATGTATTCGACCGGAAAGCCTCGGTCGCGCAAAGCGATCACGATTTGATCGGCCTCGCGTTTGTTCACGCGCGGATCGTTAGCGCCCTGCACAACTAACAGCGGCGTTTTGATCTTGTTCGCCGAATTGAGTGGCGACTGGCGATCGAGTTGGGCCTTTCCTTCGGGTGTAGTCGGATTGCCCATGCGCTGATAGAAGAGCTGGCGACCGGCTTCCCAGTAAGGCGGAATCGTTTCCAGCAGCGTGTTCAGGTTTGAAGGCCCAACGTAATCAACGGCTGCGGCGTACAAATCAGGAGTGAAGGTCACTCCGGCGAGCGTCGCATAACCACCGTACGATCCACCCATAATGCCAACCTTCTTCGGGTCCGCGATGCCTTGCGACACCAGATACTTGACGCCCCAGGTGATGTCGTCCTGCATCTTGTCGCCCCACTGTTTGTTGCCTGCATCGATGAACTTCTTTCCATAGCCCGTCGAGCCGCGGAAGTTCGGCTGCAAGACCGCGTAGCCGCGATTCGCCCAGAACTGCGCGAACGCGTCATAGCCCCAATTGTCGCGTGCCCACGGACCGCCGTGTGGAAAAGCGATGAGCGGGAGGTTTTTTGCCGCGACACCTTTGGGCAAAGTGAGATAAGCGGGAATCTCGAGTCCGTCCGATGATTTGTAGCGAATCGGTTTCATCTCGGCGAGATAATCGCGATTGAGTTTCTCCCGAATGTGATATTGCAGCGTCACTTTCTTGGTGTTGCGATCAAAGAGATAGGTGTCGCCGGGATCGGTGTCGCTGCCGACGTCGATCAACCAAAGACTTTCGTCCTTAGTGCCGGAAGCGAAGTCGATATCCATTCCCGGAAACTGTTTCTTTAGCAGGTTGTAATCGGCTTCATAGGATTTGTCGCGAAAGTAAACGCGAGGACGATCCTCAACGTACGCAGTCGCGACCAGTTCGTCGGTCACTTCAGAGAAAGTTTCACCGCCAATATCGACGCGCTTCATCGGATCAGATTCGACGAATTCTTCTTTGCCGGTTGCCGGATCGAATAATTCGAGCTGTGTTAGATCGATGCCTGCGCCCTTATTCGTCTCGAAGTAAACGCGCTGCCCGTCTTTGTGATAACGAATCGGCCCACAACCTTCAAAGACATTGCACGAATAAACTTTTGTGAAGCCCTTATCGTCGACGCGCAAGACTTCGGTGTCGCCATTATCGGCGACGCGCGTCGCCAGTCTCAATTGATCTTTGAGGTCAAACGTCCAACCAACGATGCGCTCGGTGTTCTGGCGAACCAGCGTGCGCTCGCCGGTCGAGATTTTCACTTTGTAGAGATCGTGCCAGGCGTTGTCGCGATCATTCAGACCAACATAGATCGCGTCCGGATCAGTTCGCGGCACGGCATAGATTTCGGCGCGCACGCCTTTCGCGTCCGTAAGATTCCGTGCGGCCGGTACGTCCGCGTCTTTCGGCGGACCTTCGGCAGGGTTGACAGCGTAAACCAGGTAGTTCTCATCGCCGGCTTTGTCCTGCACGAACAGAATGTACTTGCCGTCGCGGCTCCAGAAGTAAGCTGGAATCGGCCGCTGAGTGTCGGCGGTGATGGGCTTCGCTTTATCGAAAGGATCTTCGGTGCGCTTTACCCAAATGTTGCGCGTACCTTTGAAGGGCTTGATGAATGCGATGAATTTACCGTCAGGCGAAATTTGCGCGCCGACGATTTCCGGATCGCCAAATATGAGCTCGCGATCGATGATCGGCGGCTGGCTCTTTGGTTGAGCTGCTGCGGCGCCGGCAAATACGACTAAGGTTAAAATAGAAAGTAAACCGGCCGAAAACCAATATCTTGTCTTAGCAACGTTTGTGGATTTCATATAAAAACCTCTTGGTTGGAACTTTAGTGCTTCCGCCTGAAACAGATCTTTTTACGTTAACGGACGAGAGAAGTTTCGGCCGATGTCAGCAATCTACTCAGCGATTGAGCTGATCAGACTTTCGTAACTCCTCGAGGTCGATCAAGTCCTGGGGACGTCCCGCCGCTTGCTTTGAAACCATTAGATCTGACTTGCAGACGAGATCCATCGTCTGATCTTCAAATTTGGTTTCAACTCGACGTGACCAAGCCTCTGCGAAATTGAGTCCTTTGACTCCCATAATGATGTCGATTCTGTGAGGTGCCATGCCGATCTGAAAGATGAGGTCTGAGTTCGTAAAGTCTTCAATCGTTACCTCACTCGTCGGAGCGCCAAAATCAGCGAGCGCGCGGAATACTCGTTCAGCATTCTCGGAAGTAGGCTCAACCCAGACATCAAAATCTTTCGTGTACCGCGGCTCAGTGTAATTCATTACCGCATACGCGCCGACGACCAGATACCTAACTTGATACTCGTTGAATTTTTGTAAGAGTTCTTTGAAATGTAAGCTCGCTGGCATCTCTTCCTTTGAACTTGTTGGCAAAGATCACCATCTCCCAAGCTGCCGCGAAAATTGCCGCAGAACCTTGCCGCTGCCAGAATTCAATATCGAATGATCGATCAGCGTCGTCCAAGCGCATAAGCCTGGACATCACCAAGCGCGTATCTGAATCGGGAGTGTTCTGAGCCGACATGCTGATAACATTTTATCACGCTCCCGGACGAAAACAGCGATCAAACAGCAGCGAAGCTCGCGTCGAGCGCCTCGATCAATTCATCGACATGATCCTTCGTCGAATTCAACATCATCCCGGTGCGAATCACGTTGCCGTACAGGCCGCCCTTGCCGACCAGCACACGGCGCTTCTTCGATTCTTCGAAGACCTTCAGGACGGATTGCGGATCGGGTTCCTTGGTTTCCCGATCCTTCACCAGCTCGACCGCCTGCATAAGTCCCATGCCGCGGACATCGCCGATCACCTGGTACTTGTCTTTCAAGCCTTCAAGCTTCTCACGGAAGTAACCACCAACGACGGCTGAATTCTTCCTCAGATCATCGTCCTCGATGACTTTCAGCACTGCGAGCGCTGCCGCGCATGAAACTGGATTCCCGCCGAACGTGGAGAAAGTCAGACCAGGGAATTTGTCGGCAACTTCAGGAGTCGCAACTGTAATTCCGATCGGAACGCCGTTGCCGAGTCCCTTGGCCGAAGTGAGGATGTCGGGCTCGACATTCCAGTTCTCGATGCCGAACCACTTCTCGCCGGTGCGACCCCAGGCGGTTTGGACTTCATCGGCGATGAACAGGCCGCCATGCTTGCGCGTGATCTCGACGGCGCGTTCAAAGTAACCCGCCGGCGGCACGATGAATCCACCGACACCGAGAATCGGCTCAGCCATGAACGCCGCGATCTCGCCGGTCGTCGTCGTCATGATCAATTCTTCGATGTCGTTCGCGCAGGCGAGTCCGCACTCCGGATAAGTAAGCTTAAACGGACAGCGGTAGCAGTAAGGCGCGCGCGCGTGCACAAAGCCGCTTACCTGCGGTGGCAGAGGCCGCCACGGTGCGTGGCCCATCGCCGAAAGGGAAGTCGCGGATCGTCCGCTATACGCATGACGCAGCACGACGATCTCGTGACGACCGGTCGCGAGCTTTGCGGCATGCACCGCAGTGTCATCCGCTTCAGTGCCGCTGTTGGTGAAGAAAGATTTCTTTAGTTTGCCGGGAGTTATCTGTGCGAGCTTCTCAGCCAGATCCGACTGGGGCTTGTTGGCGTAAAGCGTTGAGGTGTGTGTGATCGAATTGATCTGATCGGTAATCGCCTTGTTCACGCGTGGATTCGCGTGGCCGACGCTGACGGTCAGCACGCCGCCAAAGGCATCGAGGTACTTGTCGCCCTTATCGTCCCAAACGTGAAAGCCTTCGCCCTTCACCAGCGCCAGTGGCTCCTGGTAATAGGTTGCGACGGCGGGAAAAAGAAACTCTTTATGTTTGCGGATAGTTTCGGATTGATTAGTCGTTTTCGCTTCAGCGGTGCTCATTTTCGCTCCTTCGGACCACGTATGCCGAGATCCTTACAGATTTTTTCGATTAGCACGTCCTTAATCTCATTATGTCCTTGGGACCGAGGATCTTTTGTTTAATGTTGGATTGTGCCACCACGAATGACGGCCGCCTTCGCGCAAGAATTCGCACCCGTTTGTACGGAGATAGCGAATGAGTTCCTTGCGTTTCATACTGCTATTAATTCTTCTTCGTAATCATGCCCGGCAGCGGTCTTGGCTTCGTTTCGATTGAATTCCAAGGCTTCGCGTAATGTTACCCTTAGCGTCTCAATCAGATCGTTGCGTGTCTTTTCCTGACAGTTAACCCCAGGAATCTCTTCGACCCAGCCCAACCACCAACCATCATCCTGTTTTACAACTGCTGTGTAGGTCTTGTTCATATCACCTCGTTAATACAAATTTCCTTCCCGCTTGCGGCCGGTGTAATCAACGTACACAACCTTCAGTTCCGTGTAGAAATCCAGCGCAGTCGAACCCTGTTCGCGGTCGCCGATGCCTGTGCCTTTGATTCCTCCAAACGGGATGTGTGCTTCGCCGCCCGTGGTCGGCGAGTTGATATGCGTCATGCCGGTTTCGATTTCATCGACGAAGCGAAACATGCGCGCAACGTCGTTTGTGAAAATCGAAGATGACAAGCCGAACTCGGTATCGTTCGCGACAGTCATCGCTTCTTCGAAGTCTTTCACTCGCATGACCGAGAGCACCGGCCCGAAAATTTCTTCGCGCGCGATCCGCATGTCGGGCGTGACGTGATCGAACACGGTTGGCTGAACGAAGAATCCTTTGTCCAGGCCGTTGCCCGTTGCACGCTCGCCCCCGCAAACCAGAGTCGCTCCGTCTTCTCGTCCGATGTTCAAATATTCGAGCACCGTCTTGAACTGATCTTTATCGACGCTCGGCCCCATCTCGGTCTGCGGATCCATTCCGTCGCCGATGCGCATTGACTGCGCGCGTTTGGAAACTCGTTCGACGAACTCATCCGCGATCTTATCGACGACGACCGCGCGACTAGTGGCGGTGCAGCGTTGGCCCGTCGATCCGAATGCGCCCTGCGCGGTGTTTTCGGCCGCGAGATCGAGATCGGCGTCCTCCAAAACGACCACGGGATTCTTGCCGCCCATTTCGCACTGGCACTTCGCGCCCCGACGCGAAACTGATTCGTACAAACGAATGCCGACAGGATTCGAGCCGGTAAACGAGACGGCCTTTACCGCCGGATGATTGATGATTTCATCACCTGCGTCTGAGCCGGAACCGAGGATCAAGCTTAGAACGCCGGCCGGAATTCCGGCTTCTTCGAATATCTGCACGATGCGCACGGCCGTGCCCGGCGTAATCGTCGCGGGTTTGAAAACGACCGTGTTCCCGGCGACCAGCGCCGGCGCGATTTTCCATGTGGGAATGGCCACCGGAAAATTCCAGGGCGTGACGCACGCGACAACGCCGAGTGGTTGCTTGATCGTGTAAACGAAGTTCGAAGGCAGCTCGGAAAGAATCGTCTCGCCATTCATACGGCGCGATTCACCGGCACAGAAATCCGCGACGTTAATTGAGCGTTGCAGTTCGCCGCGTGATTCAGAAATCGTCTTGCCCTCTTCGTGAGTCAGAATCGTCGCGAGTTCTTCCTTCGCCTCTTCCATCAAGCGCGCAGCCTTCGCGATGATCTTTCCACGTTGCGGCGCAGGCGTCCGTCGCCATCCTGCGAAAGCCTCGGCCGCGGCTTCCACCGCTGCGCGCGCCTCTTCGCGGGTTGCTTGCCGATTTGTGCCGATGATGTCGTCGGTGTTAGCGGGATTGATGTTGTTGACGGTCTTTGATGAGGACGATTCGACCCACTTTCCGCCGATAAAATTCTTGTATGTTTCCATGTGTTTAGAGGCGAAACTATATCACGAAGCCAGTGGGGAATCAGGTTACTCGGGCGAGGAATTGGAAGACCCGGCTTTCTTCTTCCCGAACTCAAACCGGCGTCCGATGATCATCTTCAGAATAAGATGATCCGTGCCGCCGGTCATGCCAATGCCCACGCCAAAATTGAATTCCCACTTAGGTGAGACATTGAGATCGATCGCCGGGAAGATCTGATGCTGTTGGTCGCTCTTTGGATCGAACTTGTGCAGTGGCCCCAGCCCTCCGTAATACTCAATGCCGACATCAACCTTTTTCGTGGCTGAATAGGCGACTTTGAAGCCAGGCGCGAATTCGAACCCGCGTTTGGTTCCAGGTCCGCTCAACGCTCGTTCGAGCGCCGGATTGAATGACAGGTACCACTTACCCAGTTCCTTATCGATGATCGGACGAATTTCCCAGTTCCACTGATCTTCGGAATATTGTCGGCGCACCCAGCCGATCTCCTGTGACAGGCTAACGCCTACCGGCCACTTCCATTTCGGCGGCACACGAAAGCGCGGCCGAATATGCGTGCCAACAAAATCCCAACCGTTACCATTGCGGGCGCTCATGAAAAGATAGAAACCAGTTTCGAACCAGCCGTTGAAGCCATGGGTTACTTCGATCGTTTCGTGCCACGCATGATTTGTCGGCAAAGTGCCATCATCGGTTTTCTTCGCACCCTTCGCCGTGAAGTTATTGTGCAGCTCGATCATCGTGACACCGCGCGGGATGGTCTCGGAGCCGTAAACCTGAATTTCGTAGTTGTCTTGAGCGTGCGCCAGAGTCGCGAACAAAAACGTTATCAACGTGGCTACGCCAAACCGAACTCGTTCAGCCCTGTGCTTTTTAGATTTTGAGTCGGCGTGCAAGCCCGCGCATTCTAAAGCTGAACGCCGTAACTTCTCAACGGTGATGCGAAGGCGCGCAGAAAAACATTGGATCTCGGAAGAACCTGTCCTACAATTACGCCGCCATCAGGTCTCACAAACACGAATAGAGGAGCATCCCCATGCCTCCAGGTTTTAAGTACGCTTGCTTCATCAGCTATAAACACCCCCCCAAAGGCGCGCCCAAGCGCCATTTCTGGAAATCGTTTGCGGAGGGTGTTTGCGAGAAACTGAACGAGTACATGACTTCCGGCATTCACGCATACGTCGACTCGCAGGCCGATCCTGGCTCTTCATATCCCACCGAGCTTTCGCAGGCGTTGTGCTCCAGTGTCTGCATGGTGGCCATCCTGGTAAATCAATATCCTGACAGCAACTGGTGCATGGCTGAGTGGGAAGCGATGGCCCAACTGGAGGAGAAACGCTTAGGGAAAGGAAAAGTTGGGTTGATTATTCCGGTGACGCTCCAAGGTGACGTAATGCAATGGGAGAATCTTACGAAGCGCCGACCCGTTGATTTTTCCAACATATGGGTTAAGAGCCAACTCGGGAATGTTGGCGAAACCAGGAAATTTCAGCAAATCGCGGCAATCATAGACAACTGGGTAGAGCGGGTAAGCGATACCTGTGAAAACTGTGACGCTTTTCAGATTGCCGTGCCCGGTGAAGTCTTGACCTACCCGCCGCGTTTCGCACCGCCTGACCCTTTGCGGCAACCGTCGTGACCAAAGAACCCGGCACCATCGTAACGTTTTACTCCTACAAAGGAGGCGTCGGCAGGTCGATGGCCCTGGCGAACGTCGCCTACATTCTGGCGACGCATCCGCAATTCGGAGGACCGAAAATCCTAATGATTGACTGGGACCTGGAAGCGCCGGGCTTGTACCGCTTCTTTCAGGACTCTTTCACCGGCCAAATCCGACGCCGTAACAGGGAGGCATATTTAGAGGAGCTACCAAAGGCGCCTGGTCTGATGGAGTATATCGGCAAAGCTTCGGAGATTTACCGCAGTGCCATGCCGGACGGTGGCCTCGATGAAGCTCGCGCAGATCTTTCTGAAGCTTGCAGGATTTACGAACAGATACGTCACCACAAGGAAAACGACTTTGAAAGTCTGGTTCTTCCGGTTGATGGCCAGCCGAATCTCAACTTGCTCAAGGCCGGAGCCGAAGGTGGCGATTATTCCGATCGTGTCAGAGACTTCAAGTGGGATGACTTTTACCATAAGTACGGAAGTTTCTTCACTCACTTTCGCGAACACTTGATGGAGGACTATGACTATATCCTGATCGATTCAAGGACAGGTCTGACCGACACCAGCGGCATTTGCACGCGCGTCATGCCAGAGAAGATGGTTGGAGTCTTTGCCCCAAATTTTCAGAATATATTCGGCCTGAAGAACGTTATTCGCCAATCCGAACAGTATCGGCGAAATGCTACTGACTCGCGGACGCTGGTGGTTTTCCCGCTGGCTTCGAGAATCGCATCAGGCGCGGAAAAGTTACGGAAGATTTGGTGGAAAGGCGGCGAGGTCGGTGAAGATCAGACCTTTGACGGTTATCAGGCAGTTTTTCAAGACCTCTTCAAGGAACTCTATCAACTCGACAATTGTGATCTGGGCGACTACTTCGACGCCACGCAAATACCGCACGACAACGATTATGCATTTGGAGAAAAGGTAGCCGCCCGCGTGGATGTCCAGAGCACCGACAAGTTGTCGATCGGGACCGCTTGCACAAATTTTACGGAGCGACTGGTGCGACTGGATGCCCCCTGGGAATCGCTTACCTCTGAAGCAAAATTAACCGAGGCTAAGCGCCAGGTGGAAGAGAAACAAACCATCGTTTTCAAACTTGAGAGCAAACAGGCAACGTGGCAGCGGATTTCTTACGCTGCGGTGATCATAACGCTGCTAACGTTGCTCTTCAGTTCGTCCAGCGTACGTTCGTTTTTCTCAAAGCTTATCGGGTCCGTTGTTAGCCCGTCGACAAACAGCAGCCCAGCGATCCCCTCGCCGACTCCTTTTGGCGGCGGCAACTTTAACGGTGGTGGTTCACCCCCAACGACTGCGCCAAGGATAACAGCTACCGCTCTATCAACTAGGGTGTCGCTGATGGGCAATAACTACGATGCCGCCAATGCAATTGACGGCCTGAAGAGTACGGCTTGGATTGAAGGAGCCGATGGGCCGGGTATCGGAGAGTGGATCCGGGTGGATTTTGACCGCGAAGTCTCGCTTCGCGACGTTACGGTTATGCCCGGCTATTTTAAGGATCGTCAGTACTGGGCCCAGAACAATCGGGTGGCCCAACTGCACGCGGAATTCTCAGATGGAAGCTCACGGGACTTATCATTTGTTGACGTTATGGAGCCTCAAAAGATTGATCTGGGGGGCGTGCGGGCTAGTTGGGTTCTCTTTAAAATCCAAAAGGTCTTCACAGGAAAGTTTTCCAATACGGCGATCTCTGAACTCTACTTCGAATGGGACCCATAGCATCATCGACACCACGGCGCCGGACTGCGTCGCAAGATACTGGGGATAGAATCCTTCGCCCCCCTCATGATAAATCGCTGAACGAAATCTGACGCCGGAATGCGATCCACAACAAATAATGGCGTTTTGAGTTTGGGCCAAACGCAGATTCCGGCGATTTTGGCACGGCAAGCGGTGTCACTATACTGACGCAGCATGAGCCGGGAAGCTTTAAACATCACTATCCTACTTGAAGAACGCGTAGCGTCAGAGGGCGAAGCGGTCTTTCTGCTTTCTGAAGCTGACGGAAGACAGTTTACTTATTCCGAGTTTCGTAAAGCAGTCGAGCGAACAGCATCAATGCTATCCGCGCAAGACGTTTCTAAAGGCGACGTCGTAAGCCTCCTAATGCCGAACGGCGCGGAGTACATCATCGCGTACTTTGCGTGTTGGAAAATCGGAGCGCTGGCGGGGCCGGTGAATTCGCTTTTGAAAGAGCATGAGATCGAATTCGTCATGAATAATTCGGAAGCGAAGGCGGTCCTGGTCAATTCGGAATTCCGCGATCGCATCGAGAGTCTCAAAGGTCAGCTTCCGTATTTGCGGTCGGTGATTATTTTCGATGATGAAGCGGAAGCGACCCATGAGTTTTCGCGTCAGAAGCCCGACCGTCAGGGAGGGCCAGTGTCGGGAGGAGCCCTTGCTGACGCGCGGGCTTCTGACACGATTAGTCGCGACGACGATGCAATCATCATTTACACCTCCGGCACCACCGGAAAACCGAAGGGATGTTTGCTGACGCATCGCAACATCATTGCCAACGCGAGACAAATAAGTCAGTGGTTGAGCTTCAGTGAAAATGATCGGTTGCTTACGATCATGCCGCTCTTTCACATGAACGCTGTTTCCGTAACCACGATGTCGGCGCTGTACGCAGGCGGCTCGACAGTGGTGAGTCCAAGATTCTCAGCGTCGAAGTTCTGGAACATTATCTCTGATTACAAAATCACCTCGTTTGGCTCAGTCGCGACGATGCTGTCGATGCTGCTGAATACTTATCCGGAAGGCGTACCGGAGGGACTGAAAACGGATCAGCTGCGCTTTGCGATGTGCGGCTCAGCGCCCGTGCCCGCGGAAGTGATGAAGAAATTCGAAGAGACGTTCAACTGTCCCGTGATCGAAGGTTATGGTCTTTCCGAATCGACCTGCCGATCGACGTTCAATCCACCCGACGAACGTCGCCGGCCGGGCTCGTGTGGTCTGCCGATCGGAAATGAGATGAAAGTCGTCGACGATGATGATAATGAAGTCGCTGAAGGTGAACTCGGCGAAATCGTTCTGCGTGGCGAAAACATTCTCAAGGGGTACTTCAAGAATCCGGAAGCGACTGAGAAAGCCCATCGCGGCGGCTGGTTTCACACTGGCGACGTCGGCTATCGGGACAAAGAAGGCTTCTTTTACATCGTCGATCGCAAATCCGACATGATCATTCGCGCTGGCGAGAACATCTATCCGCGCGAAATCGACGAAGTCCTCTATCAACATCCATCAGTGGCTGCTGCCGCGACGATCGGGGTGCCCGATCAACTTTACGGCGAAGAAGTCGCCGCATTCATCGTGCTCAAGGAAGGTAAACACGCCACTGAAGAAGAGTTGATTGCGCATTGCCAATCAGAACTCGCCGATTACAAGTGTCCAAAGTCGATTCGCATCGTCAAAGACATTCCCAAAGGGCCGACAGGAAAACTCCTCAAGCGTGAACTGGCAGTGATTCACGCGAGCGAGTGACTCGGTATTTTTACCCGCTCCCGAAGGGTACTCAGCGAACTTTTTCGCAAGGCAATTCTGTCGACAACTCAGAAAGTAAAGCTCGAGGTATAGGCACGGACCTTGCACTGTGTCGCACAAATCAAGTCTGCGCTCAGATATTGGAATCCGGGCGCGCTTGAGAGTGTCTGTCTTTTGCAGTCTCAGCTTAATAACAGCAAACGCAACAAGCGTGTCTTTCATGCAAGCTGCGCGCGCTAACACGTTGACTCTGTCAACGCAGCGATATAGAGTACGCACGCTCTAGTAATTGTAATGTCGACCGCCGGTTGGGTGCGGACGCCCGACGGTGCGTGTGGTGTGTTAGAAGCCTTAAAGCCCCCAAGACGTTTCTCTTGCCCGCTTGCCGCTTCTCCCGAAAGACACCCGCGAAAAATTGTGAATTTCTACCCACAACGTAGGGCGAGGTTTGCCCTACTTTCTCAGAAAGGAATGTATGAACTCAAAGATTAAATGGATTTTCCCGATAGCAGTTTTCGTAGTGTTAGGCTTAGCTGCCGTGCTGCCGCTTTCGCCTGCGTTCTCAGCCGGTCCAACCATTGTTGTAAGTCCAGCCAATCAGCACGGCTGGTCAACTGCGGACACCAGAACCGGCGGAGCAGTCAACTTCGTTTTTGATAACACCGCGCCTTCCGGCATTGGGGCTCTCCAACTCACTACGGACGCCACAAACGCTGCAAAAGCGCAGTATATGCACGCCGCGACCACGCCGTTGGCCGATGTCTCAGAACTCAGCTATTACACTAAACAAGTGAGTGCGCCATTATTCGCAAGTGCTGATCCATCGTACCAGTTGCCGGTTTGTTTAGGCGGGTTTACGACCCCCACGCTCATTAATCCGTCTGGTTGCGTAGGTTTCACAACTTTCGTTTTCGAGCCTTACGAAAACCTGGGGTTGGGATCACCAGGGTTCGGAGTCATTCCGAATGTTTGGCAACAGTGGGATGTGGATGCGGGTGACTTCTGGTCCTCCAGAAACTTTAGTGACGGTGGCTGCACTGTCGTAGCCGGGGCCGGAGGCCCTCCTTTCTATACATTGGCAGGTCTCAAGGCTATGTGTCCAAATGCCGTTGTCGCAGGTTTTGGTGTCAACGTTGGAACATTCAATCCTTCGTACAATGTCTACACCGATCTTGTTGATTTCAACGGCACGACCTACGACTTTGAGCCGTTTGAAATCGCAACTGACAAAGACCAGTGCAAGGACGGTGGTTGGAAAACCGTCTTCCGGGCCGATCATTCCTCGTTTAAGAATCAAGGCGACTGCGTCAGTTACACAGTCAACGGTAAGTAGTTCCTCTTAACCTGAGGCGGTCGGCGATGCTGACCGCCTCTTTTGTTCTAAACATCATCACCCCATAGGAGGATCGCATGAAGCGAATACTTTTTCTCAGTCTCATAGCGGCTGGCTTAATAGCCACCACACTCTTCGTCTCATCGCCCCGAAGCAAGGCGATGCCAGCGGCGTGCACACCGACCGGCTTCTTTCGCGACGGCATTGAAATGACTGCTGCAAAATATAACCCGCCCGGAACGGTCACTGGAACATTGGATGCCACCGGCTGCAACATCGGTGTTTACTACGGTCCAGGCGTGACAGGCACGATCGACACCGCGGACATCTTCGGCGCCAACTACTTCGGTGTGGTTAATCGCCAAGGCGACGTTACGATCACAGACAGCCAGATTCACAATATCGGAGAAACACCGTTCAATGGCACGCAGCATGGCGTTGCCGTCTATTATGCGACGCTCACCGCGACGACCAGCAGCTGCGACCCAGTGGGCAGTACCGCGGGTACTATCGATGGCAACACAGTCTCGAGGTACCAGAAGGGCGGCATCACAGTCAACTGCAGCGGCACAAACGTAACGGTGACCGACAACACCGTCACGGGCCTAGGCAGAGTTGACTTTATCGCGCAGAACGGCATTCAGTTTGGCTTTGGAGCTAGCGGGCTTGCTCGGGGCAACACAATCTCGGACAATTTTTATACGGGTACCGCTGGCGTCGGTCCGAATCCAGGTGGGCAGAATCCTCCGGGCTGGGAATATGTTTCGGGCGGACTTTTGCTTTACCAACCGGGAGATGTCAAACGCTCGAATAACAAATACTCCGGCAACCAGCAAAATCTGCTAATGGTTCCGTAGGACTACGCAGGCGCTCAATCTGAAGGGCAAGGCAGAGACGCCTTGCCCTTTTGTTTCTTAGTTGCAAGTAATCATTCCACCGGCCGATCGAAGATTGTATTGATCACATAAAACGCGATCATGCCGCCGCCGACGACTGCGCAGGTCGCGACGGTGCGCCAGAGCACGTCCGTGCCCGTGAACTGCCAGATTGCCAGCAGGCACGCGACTACCGCAACCAGGATGCAACCGCTGGTTGTCCAGAAAGAAATCTTCGTGACGACGTGTGGATTGAGGAAACCTCTTTTCATTGGTCGCGCCAGTTTAACTGGATAGAGTCACCAGGTAAATGC
>DATLVM010000130.1:0-12105 GCA_035577445.1 Pyrinomonadaceae bacterium | reverse complement strand
AATGAAAAGTACGGACCACTGCTGAAAGAACTCGAGCAGGTCATTGGAAAAACGAGCGTTGTGCTGAACGTTAAGAGCGCGGACGTGCGCACGATGGAAACGAACATGGCCGACTTCATCGCGGATACCTATCGTAAAGCGACTGGTGCTGACGTAGCCTTGGCTAACGGTGGATCGATTCGCGCAGACGCGACGATCGCGCCGGGCGTGCTGACCAAGCGCGACGTGCTTTCGATGCTGCCCTTTAACAATCGCGTGGTGAAGATTCAGATCAGCGGCGCAGTTCTGCGCTCAGCTTTGGAATGGGGCGTGGCGAGTTTCGGTGAAGAAGCGCAGCCTGGCCGCTTTCCGCAAGTCTCCGGCATTCGCTATTCATACGACGCCAGCCGCAAACCGGGCGCGCGTTTGGTCAGCGTGACGGTGAATGGAAAGCCGCTCGACGACAAGCAGACGTACACGCTGGCGACGACCAGCTACGTGGCGGAAGACGCGGGAGACGGCTACTCGATGTTCAAGGGCGCGACGCAGTTGATTCCAAAAGCGCAGCAGCCCCTTGAATCAGAAATTCTGCAAAAAGCGATTTCGTCAGTGCCGGCGATTGCACCAAAGGTTGAAGGAAGAATTACGCGAGTTGATTCGGCGAAAAATCAATCTTCATGCAACTAGGTACAGAACCGCGAGCGGTAACAAGCGGGTAATCGAGGACAAAAGCCTTGCCCAAAAAGTCTTCGGCTATGCCGGCTGATGTGCGGAAGGCCTTTGGCCTTCCGGCAAGACCGCCTTCTCGATTTTGGGCTACGCCCAATTTGTTGGGGCGCAGCCCCAAATTCATTGTGAGCCCGGGACGGAAGCGCAGAGCACTTCCGCACATCAGGCGGCAGAGCCGCTGGCGTGATTCACTTTTCAGGCAAAGTCGAGGACAAAACCAAATGAAGAATCTCCGAATCGCAATCGCGCTCATGCTGGTTGCTGCCAGTTCGGTCGCATACGGCCAAGCGGGTGTCGATCGCGATCTCCTAAACGACATCAACAAGATCAAAGCTATCGACAATCACGCGCATCCGCTGAAGTACGTTGCCGCGGGCGAGCCGGCCGACACTGAGTTCGACGCGCTGCCGCTGGATGCGATTCCACCGTTTCCTTTGCCGGTTCGCCTTTTTCCAAGTAATCCCGAGTTCATTCACGCCTGGCATGACCTGTATCGCTATTCGCACGATGACATGAGCGAAGCGCACGTGCGCGAGCTGCTCGCAGCGAAGCAGAACATCGTGAGACAGAAAGGTGAAGGCACGCCCGCGTGGATTCTCGATCAACTCAACATTGAGACGATGTTCGCGAATCGCGTGGCGATGGGTCGTGGGTTGAATGCGCCGCGATTTCTTTGGGTTCCGTTCGATGATGCGCTTTTGTTTCCTTTGAGCAACGAAGCAGCGAAACGCGCGAATGTTGACTACAAAGGTTTCTATCCGGCAGAAGAGAAGCTGCTGAAGCGTTACATGTCTGATCTAAACGTGCGCGCGCTGCCCGCTTCTCTCGATTCATATCTAAAGCAAGTCGTCACCCCGACGCTTGAACGACAGAAGAAAAACGGCGCAGTCGCGATTAAGTTCGAAGCTGCGTATTTACGCAAACTCGATTTTGATAATCCCGACGAAGCAAAGGCGCGGCTGACTTACGCGCGTTACGTTCGCGGTGGCGAGCCCACGGCGGCGGACTACAAAGCGCTTCAGGATTTTCTGTTCTTTTACATTGCGCGTGAGGCGGGCCGGCTTGGCTTAGCAGTGCACATCCACTGCATCGAAGGCGCGGGCGGATTCTATCGACAGACCGGCAGCAATCCTTTGCTGCTGGAAATGGCCTTCAACGATCTGAGTTTGCGCAAGACGAACTTCGTCGTCGTTCATGGCGGCTATCCGTTTACGAAAGAGATGGGCTCGCTGATGAGCAAGCCGAACGTCTATGCAGATTTTTCGGCGCAGACTTTCTTCACGTATCCGCGCGAGTTGAGCGAGACGTTGCGCAACTGGATGGAGTTTTATCCCGACAAGATTCTCTTCGGCACGGATGCCTTTTCGTTCGGGCCGGAAGTCGATTGGGGCGAAGTCGCCTGGCTTTCGAACACGACGGCGCGTCAGGCCCTGGCGCTCGCCCTAACCGGAATGATGAATGACGGCGAAATCGATCGCGCGCGCGCAATGGAGTTAGCGCGGATGGTTTTGCATGACAATGCGGCGAAGCTTTATGGGTTGAAGTAAGTGTCAGAAGCCCGTGCGTCAGCGAGGGCCACGAGTGGAGATTAGCCGCGGATGAACGCGGATTACGCCGATAAGCATCAGCGCCGACTCGATTTTTCTAATCCGCGGTTATCCGCGAAAATTTGCGGCGAATACTTATCGCAGTTCAACCTCAACGGGCGTCGCGTCGTGAGAGACATAGCCTTCCGGCCAGTTTGAAATGTTGACGCCGTAAAGCCAGTCTGAATCCGGCGTGACCGCGAAACGAATGTTCAGCGACAGGCCGCGCGCGGCGCGCAAACGCGGTGACCATGAATTAATCTTCCATTCCTGAATTAACGGCGCCGCTCGGTCTTCCCAGGGAATCAGGCGCGAATCATAAGCTGTGCCGTTGATCAATAAGGTCACGCGGGTCCTGATCCAATTAGTTTTTGCGTCCTCGGGCAGCACGGGTTGAATGTGCGCGCGCACGACAATCTCTCCCACCTTGCGACGGTCCTTTCGTCCCGGCACAACGTATTCAAAGAAGCCGACGCCCGCGCCCCAAACGTAACCATCACCACCGCCTAGTTTCTCGAATCTTCCGCGAGCAACATCGTTCGGCGAAAAGCGATAGAGGAGTGAATTGTCGGGCTGATAGACGATCTTCGGCTGCAATGCGGCCGCGTTGGCGGATGATTCGAAGGCAAACTGTCGCGGCACGAGATGCTTGCCGGCATCGGTCAGCTCCGGCGGCGGGGCAGCATTAATTAAGGAGGCGAACAAACGCGATGCGCCGGTAATTTCCGCGAGCAGCGCTGCGTCGCGCGACGATGAATACGTGACGCCGTAGCCGCGCTGCGGGTCGGGCGTGATGATCCAGAACATCGCCCCTCCGGCGCCTTCGCGCGCCGTGTGATCGAAGTAGGAGCGATACCAATCGATTTCGGAAATCCCTTTGTAGCCCTCTGGCCCCATCCCGAATTCGCCGAACACCAGAGGCTTTTTCAATGAATACGCGGCGGCCACACGATCCGCGATAAAGTCGCGTAGAGCTTCCAACGAAGTGACGAAAAGATCCCCGTCGTTAATCGGGTAGTGATGGACGTCGCAGTAATCGATGTTCGGCAGCGCATGGTCCTTCAACCACTCGCGCCGTTCGGCGGCTGAACGATAGCCCCAATCGCCCGGCGCAATCAGATGGGATGGATCGAGCGACTTCAAATAGCTGCTCATCTCAGCGATCCACGCGCGCCGTTCTTCCCAGCGACCGGTGACGCATTGAGCTTCGTTCAGCAGCTCATAACCAAAGATAGTTGGATCGTCGCGATACAGCGTGCCGGTGACGCTGTTACGGCGCGTGGCGATCTTCTCGACGTGCTCGCGATAGAGTCGACGCGCAGTTTCATTCGTGTAGAACTGCATCGCGACTTCCTTGTTGATTCCGAACGGAGCTTTGTCGTCGTCGGCGCCATTGATTCCCGCCCAGCGCAAGTATTGTGTTACGCCTCCGGTGTCGCGCCACCAATTCCCGAGACACAGTTGCACGCGCAGACCGTTGCGCGCTGCTTCGGCCAACACCTGATCGAGAAACACGAACTCAGCGTCATTCCATTCGCCCGGCTGGTTTCGAAACGAATGCGTGCGCGGCCAATCGTTGAAGTCGGTGATCGGCTTTACATCATGCGGGCCGCCTTCGCCCGAAGCCCACACGCGCACCACTTTGATTCCGAGCTTCGCCGCTTGGCGCAAGGTCTCAGGCATGCGGGCGCGATCCTCGTCGCGATACATCACTGAGACATTCGCGCCGACGAAGCGAAAGGGCCGGCCATCGATCACAAAACGAAAGTCATTGCTTTGCACAAAGCCCGCGCGACCGCGCTTACCGGCGCTGCGCCAGCTAGAGATTCCAAATAAAATTGCCGCGCCCGCAATTAGCGCGAACGCGGCAAGAACCAATTGCTTTTTTTGCATGAACTCTTCGGTACGCACGCCTCTGGCGTGCCGGACGCGCGACGCGGACGTACGTTAGCGAGGATTCGTCAGCCGGACAAATCCCATGATTGCGCAAAAGGCACCGACGACCACAAAGACATTGAAGAAAGCGCCGAAAGCCAGCACCGAATCAAGATCGCCCTGCTGCCTGCCGGCCACCGCGAGAAACCCGAGCAACAAAAACTGAATGTGATAAATCAGCAGGCACACCGCGGCCAGGCTGAACCAGCGCGTCGACGCTCCGAACGCCCTGGCTCGCGCAAATCCCATGACCGCGGCAACCAACCATCCAACGCCGCCGAGAATGAGCGATCCGATCAAAACCGCCGCAAAGTACCCGGGCTGATTTGCGCTCACCCCTGTTTGAAGCATTATTAATGACGCAACGAGCGACATTTCATTAGCCACTCCTTAATTGAAATCAATAGATCACGCTGTCAACGAACGGGATGACAGCTTCCCCAATTTACGCAAACACAAACGCCATCTGCGCGAGTTCACGATCGCAGCGCAAATGGCGTTGCTCAAAACTTCATCGTCGGGTCGGGCTCGAAGAATCGAGGCCGACGAGAGACTCTCACAGCAGATGTCGCAAGCACTACAAAGATCCCGGGCGAGCAATGAGTCTTGCCAAACATCTACTGAGTAATGTGAATTTCCTCTTCCTTATTTACGTGACGCAGGAACAACAGCAAGGCGCAGGCACAAAAGACAATCGCCAAAACCAGCGCGATCACGCCTTCCCACTTGAAGACGCCATTCGGGCGCGTGAACGCCCAAAATTCCCAAATCGCTCCCAGCAGCGACGCCAGGCCTACAATTGACAGAAGAAAGTCAACCATAATCACCTCCGGCTTCCGCTAAATCCTCACAATGAAGGTACAGATAAAGCCGTCCGCGTAAAGTCTGTGTGTGGACGGTCTGAATGTTAACGCCGAGGGCGGGATTAGGCAAGCTTTTAGGATTGATAAGCCAGTGGCGATTAGTCGCCGGTCGCGGAAATCGTCGAGTCCGCGCCCGAATCAATCGTCAGCGCTCCGACGATGTAAACGATTTCGCCGTCTGCGGATTGCAGCACCAGGCTGTAATCACCGGCGGGAGTGTTCGGGGCGATCGTGATTTGAAAGCTGATTGTCGGATAAGGCACATCGAACGCCTCGTCAGCCACAGTTTCCGGATTTACCAGAATAAAAGGTGAACTGGTTGAGAGGCCGGCCGCGGGGATTTGATCGATGCCTTCGCCTGCGATGTAGATCGTGATCGTCTTGCCGGGTCTGAGCGGCAAAGCCATGTTCGACAACTCGCCATTCATTCCGATGAGCCGAGGCTTAATTGGTAGTTCGCCATTCGCCGAGACAAAGAAACCCAGCGAGGTTGAGGCGTCGGCGCCCACCGAAATAATTCTCGACGACCGGCGTGTGGCGATAGTCGTTTCGAATGGAGGTGTGGTTTCGAAGAGTCCTGAGTAGGTGCCGGTGGCACTCGCGATCTCATCGGCAGTGACCGGTCCGTCGACGACCTGACTAATCAAACGGTACTTGCCGGGTTCGAGCGCATCGATGCGATAGTCACCCGATGCCAGCGTGACGTTACCGGCCACGACTCTTCCGGTCGTCACATCTTCAGCGAACACATGACCACCAAAGATCGGTCGCGATTGCCCCGCGAACGAGCGCGCAATCAATCTTCCCAGGATCGAACCTGTGCCCGCACGTGATCCATACAAGGCGCGCGCGCCCGCAATGTCGTCTTCGGACAGAGTTCGTTGGGTGATAGCCGGCAAGTCATACAAGCCGTTCAGCGCCTGACGCGGTTGCATCGTCGCGCCGAGGATCGCTGAATGCTCAAGCCCGATCAGGTGTCCCATCTCATGCGTAAATGTCGATTCGAGATCGTAAGTGCCCGGCGTGCCGTCGCTCGAAAACTCAACCGCGGGATTAAGCGCGACGTCAGCTTCGACGATTGCTCCACCCGAATCGTAGAACAGACGCGTGCGCCCGGGATTTTCAGATGAACCAAACGACGAGGCATTGTCCGCCGCAACCGTGATCAGATTGACTCGATCGCCGGCGTTAGACGGACTAATCGTCTGGGTCGTCGAAGTCGTTTCCAGGAATTGAATATCGGCCACGCTGGCCCAATGTTGCAGTGCGCGCCGCGCGGCGCCGATGATGTCGCTGCCGGCCTTAATGTTAGGTGGCGGCGCAGAAAGTGAAGTCGAGAACGCGATGATGATGGGCTTGCTTAACCAACGACGCGCTACCAGGCCCGTGGCATCGCGATATTGCAGCGTGTACGCGCGCGCCGGCGCCGCGGTCGCAAACAACGCGAGCAACAAAAGGAGTGCGCTGAACCGTCGGCCTGTCATCGGGAAGTCTGTAGGACTATTTCATATGACGATGTGTGGCGTCTCGCCGTTAACTGCTCAGATTCTGTGACGAGGCTGGCCAGCCCTCATCGCGCCGGTCGGGGGGAGAGCCCGGCCATCTTATCACGCCGAGCGGTTTGGAACATTTCATTTTGAGTTCAGGTTGTCTTAATTTGAGGATGGAGTCAGTACCGGGAGCGGTAGCGACCGGGTAACATCTTGGCAGACTATATTCTCGCTAGGCTGCGACCCGGTCGCTACCACTCCCGGTACTGACTCCATCCTCAAAGAGGTTCGGTCAATCAGACCAAATCGCCGAGAGTTTTCGGCCAAAAGCGCCGCTTGACCGTCTATTGTGCCGGGGCAACTAAATTATTGACAGTCCACAGGTCGGAAGATACACTCGAAAAGCCTCATGAGTTGACACCTCGGGACCAGAGCCAGGCCCCAACTTTCTGGTTGATTTTTTATCAGTCCAGGAGAAGAAGATGAAGTTAACTATCGCGAGTCTAATTATCGTGGTCGCCGGGGTAATGGCTTTCGGCCAGGCTCCTACGTTGCAGATCGTCACTGCCGATCCAAGCCTGCCGTCGGAGCTGTTCTATGGCAACGTCAAAGTAAAGCCTTTGCGCGTACGGCCGGGCACGAACCCACCGCAGTTCATCACTATCGATGATTCGGATTTCTTTACACAGCAGCACTACATCGATTTTCTGACCCGCATGCCGGACACGAGCGGCTTTAATTTCTGGAACGGGACCTTTGGACCGTGCGCCGGAAATCCGCAGTGCATTCAGGTGCAGCGCGTGAACGTGTCACAGGCGTTCTTTCTCTCGATCGAGTTCAAAGAGACTGGACTGTTTGTGATTCGCGCTCAGAAGTCCGCCTTTGGAAACGACTTTGGACACGACCCGGCCTACCCGCTTTTCCTGACCGATCAGAAGAGCGTCGGCAACGGAGTCGTCGTTGGTCAAGGTGACTGGCAGGGACAGCTCGCGACTAATAAGATGAATTATTTAAAGGACGTGGTTTCACGTTCGGCGTTTACGTCGCAAGCTCAGTTCGCTCCGGGCGTCGCCGCCGGCACATTCGTCAACAACCTGTTCACGAACACCGGCGTCACGAACCCGCCCGCAGCCGACCTGAATGCCGCCATCGCCGCCTACGGTAGCGGCGACACCAACGGGCGCGCGGCGGCAATGCAAAGCGTGATCGAAAGTGGTTCAGGCTATAACGCGATGTATAACCCGTCATTCGTGTTGATGGAGTACTTTGGCTACTTGCGTCGCGATCCGGATCAGAGCGGTTTCAATTTCTGGTTGACCAAGGTTAATTCGGTCAGCCTCCCTAATGAAGACATGCGCGATGACAACCAGGCTCTAAAGCGTGTGCAACGCGCCGAGATGGTCCGTGCGTTCATTGAATCGATCGAATATCGGGGACGGTTCTAAACCGGAGTCGCAGTAAGCTTCATCTGAAGGCCGATCGTTTGTGCGATCGGCCTTTTCGTTTGTCGTCGCGCGGTTTTGTCCGCGCCCTTTCCTGTGGCAACATGCGTTTCTGCAAATGACTGCCACGCCCGATCTGACAATCATCATCCCGGCGCTGAACGAGCAAGAGAACCTCAGGCTCCTGTTACCGCAAATCCACGACGTGTTGAATGATCTCGCCATTCGGTCTGAAGTAATTGTTGTTGACGGCGGTTCGCGTGATGAAACGCAGCAAGTCGCGTCCGCAGCGGGCGCGCGCATAGTCGAACAGAGTGAGCGCGGTTATGGCGGGGCGCTCATTGCGGGATTCGCCGCAGCGAAATCGCCTTACGTGGCCACGATGGACGCCGACCTTTCACATCCTCCGGTCTTCTTAAAGGATTTTTGGCAACAGCGAGAAGAAGCCGATCTGCTGGTCGCCTCGCGCTACGTGAAGGGCGGTCGCGCCGATATGGGCACCGGCCGGCGCGTACTAAGTTACATCTTGAATCGCACCTATGCGAGCGTGCTCAGGTTGAATCTGCGAGACGTGTCGAGCGGCTTTCGGATGTACCAGCGAAGCGCGCTTCAGAATCTTGATTTGCGGGCGCGCGATTTCGATGCGCTGGAAGAAATCCTCGTGAAGATTTACGTCAAGAGCGGTCGAGTCAAAGAAGTTCCCTTCTACTATCAGGCACGCAACTCCGGGAAGTCGCACGCGAAGCTGGTACGTTTCGGCTGGGCCTTCTCAAAGACGCTACTGCGAATGTGGCGGCTACGAAATTCGAAGTGAGCTAACGCAAACTTTAGTTTGTCCGCGGATCGCGGTGGTCAAAGATGGCGGCCGCAAACTGAAGTTTGCGTTACGGCGCAAGCACTCTCTCATACACTTCGTGCGTCCGTCTCGCTGCTTCATCCCATGAAAACTTCGCCGCGTGTTTGATTCCTGCTTCCCGCATCGCCGCGCGTCGCCGTTCATCTTTCAGCGCTTCGACGATTGTGCGCGACAAAGTCTGCACGTCGAGCGGCTCAACTAAAATCGCCGCCTCACCTAACGTTTCCCGCAGCGTGGCAATGCGACTGGCAATCACTGGCGCCCCGCACGCCATCGCCTCTAAAGGCGGTAAGCCGAAGCCTTCGTAGAGTGACGGATAGACAAACGCGCGGCTTGAAGAATACAGCGCGCGCAGATCCTCATCGTTCAAATAGCCGGTCAGCTGTATGCGATCCTTTAACGAAGCTGAATTCATGAACGACAACGTCTCATCGATCAACCATCCTTCGCCACCGGCGATTACCAACTGTGGGCGCGCAGACGTCCTGGTGATGACTTCCTCGAACGCTCTCAGCATCGTCAACAGATTCTTCCGCGGCTCGAGCGTCCCCACAAACAGCAGAAACTCGTCTTCCACCCGCAGTCGCTTTCTGATTGCGACTGTTTCTTCTTTCGTCATCGGGCTAAAGGTACGCCGCGGCGCCTCGTGAATCGCAGTCACCTTTCCCGGTTTTACCTTCAGTCGTTCGCAGACTTCCTGTCTCACTGCTTCGGTCGGCGTGATGATCGCGTCGGCAATCTTCGCCGCGATTGGCAATCTCACGCGCGCGCGACGTACGGCCCGCGCGCGATGAGTTTCCGGATAAAGTAACGTCGAAAGATCGTGAATCGTGAGGACCGCACGACGTCGCTTCCACAGCGGCACTTCGAAATTCGTGCCGTGAAACAAATCGAACCGCGCGCGCCGCGCGTACATCGGCAAACCCACCGACCACCAGTGACCGCGGAGCGAAGATGACTTTGCTTCAGTTAATAGTAAGTTAGGGATGGACTCGCGCTGAAATGCGGCGATAGCGGCGGGATTGAACGGCTTCGGAGAAACGAGTTCGAACTCGTCTTTAGGAAAGTTTCGCGCGAGCGACCGCGCCAGTTCGAGCGTGTAATGACCGACACCGGTCAGCGGTTCAGAAAGCGGATAGCCATCGAGTCCTATGCGCATCCACGTCAGAACCACCTGCGGTAGCAGGTGGTTGAAGGCGGGTCATATAAGGACTTTCTTTAGGAAGGTCAACCGCCCGCTACCGCAGGCGGTTCCGACTAAGAACCGAATCGGTGACGGTACTCGTCTGACGAAAGGAACGCCTTCACCATTTCAGCCTGGATGAAGTTCCCGTTGAATTGATTCAGCTTGCCCAACCAGAAGTTGTAGCCGTTCCAATTTCCATCGGGCGCATCGTTCGGGTTGCGCTGCAGGTATCCGAAGTACTCCATCAGCACAAACGCCTTATTGAACTCCTGCTGCACCATCATCGGATCTTCGGCCACCAGACGGAGCGCGTGCGCGCGGGCTGTGTTGTCGGCGGGCGAAGCACCCAATTCATTCAAGGCCGCAGAGCGATTCGTTCCCGACGCCGGCGCAATGCCTGCGTTCTGATAGAGAGAATTCACAAAGTCCTGGGCGCTCATATTGGCTGGATACTTCTGCAGGAAGCGATCGCGCGTAACGAACGAGGCAAAGTAATTCTGCTTGTTCGTCTCGAGTTGGGTTTGCCAATCGCCTTGATTGACGATGACTCCGTTGCCAATCGTTTGCGTGTCAGGCAGGAATTCGCTGCGCGTCAAAGGCACCGGCGCGGTTCCGCTTTCCAAATCACCATACGCTGCCTCGTAAGTTCGATAGACGAGATAACCTGTTTGCTGGAACTCAATGGAAAGGAAGAACGCTGCCGAGACATTAATCCTTGTCACTTCCAGGCAAGCCGCATCGTTGCCGCAAGCGTTGATTTGATTCTGCCAGAATGCATAACCATTCGCGTCCGGCTCACGATTTAGAAAATCGAGATACTGCTGGCGCACAAAGAACGCCGTGCCGTCCAGTGGGTTCGGCAGCGGCGAGCCACCAGAATTGATCGTGATGTGCGGCGCCGTGCTCGAGCCGCGACTGGCCGCCGCTCCGACCGTGACTACGACAGGCAAATCTCCGGTGTCTACCGTCGACGGCAAAGTAAAGAACAGGTTGTCTGTTCCCGGCAGATCTGTGGTCGTATTGATGCTGGGCACGATTACTGTCGTCCCGACGGTCACGCTAATATTTAAGGAACTAACGTTGCGTATTCCCGTCAAAGTCATGCGCAGGACCGTTGCCGTCTGAGTACCACCAACATTCGTCGTCACAAAGAACGGCTCGGTCGTACACGGGCCACTGCCGTTAGTCGCATTGCAGACTGATGCTCGTCCGCCGGGTCCATTCGTCGTCGTGAAGATATCGGGCTGGGCTGTAACTATCACAACTGCGCCGCGAAAGACCGTGCTGGTATTGCTATTAACGATGGTGATCGGATAAGTGCCCGCGACCAGACCTATAGGCACTACAAAAGTGATTTGGGTTGAGCTGACCGCGAACAGTCCGCACGCCGCGCTGTTGATCGAAACCGAAATTCCATTCAACTCAACCGGCAGGAAGGGCGCGCGCTTTGATTCGGAAGCGTTCGCGTTGCTAACTGTCGCACTGGTCACTGCGCCGAAGGCGCCCTGCGCTACGGCCAATTCACCGGCAGCGAATCCTGAAGGCGCCGCCGCCGGACTTACTGAAGGACTCGGCGATGGACTGGGACTCGGCGTCGGTGTGGGGCTGACGCTCGGACTAGGCGTCGGAGTCGGACTCGTTACGGGCACCACCATGAAACTTGCGCCGGTGAATAGCGACATTCCCGCCGCTGATTCCGTCGTAACCGTGGGCGCCAGCGAGTAGAAAACTTCCGTTGATGCGTCGCTATTGCCGCCGCCTAATTCTGCCGGCCGTGAGAAGGCAAGCCGATTTCGAGATGCGCTCGGAAATGCGCCGAGACCTCCGCCCACCAGCCCGAAGTTCGTCATGCGCGTAAACGGTCCGCTGCTCACCACCGGCAGCGGCGCGCGGAAGATTTGCGCGACACTTAGAGGATTAAGTCCGGTGGTGTCGGTAACCAGCGTGCCGTCCGATTTGAAGTTCAAGGCCGACGTCCAAAGCACCGAAGTCGGATGTAATGCACCATCGTAATCAGTAAACACGGGCACGTGCAGCAC
>DATLVM010000129.1:0-7941 GCA_035577445.1 Pyrinomonadaceae bacterium | reverse complement strand
TGTGACGTTCTCAGTTCCGGAACGTGACCTGGCCAGAATTCGACAGGCGGCGGGTAAAGAAGGGCTGGTCGTGCGCGGTGAAATTCCGGGCGATGAAGCGAACCCGGTGATGGGCAAGCTTTCCCTGGTCGATAACACCGTCGATCCGGCGACGGGAACAGTTCGTCTAAAGGCCACCTTCATCAACGAGGATCGGCGGTTGTATCCCGGACAGTTCGTGAACGTAGTGCTGACGCTCGGCACCGCTAACCAGGCTATCGTAGTTCCCACCCAGGCTGTCCAAATCGGTCAGGACAAATCATTCGTCTATGTTGTCAAAGCTGACGGCACAGCGGAAATGCGAACCGTAAAAACCGGCACCGCGATGGACACCATGACCGTCATTGAAGAAGGTTTGAGGCCCGGTGAGCAGGTCGTTACCGATGGACAATTGCGAATCGTGCCCGGCGCTAAGGTGCAAGTGAAAGCCCCAGGACAAGGCGGACGAGGCCAGGGCGGCGGGCAACCACAGGGACAAGGTTACGGCGGCGATGGTCAAGGTGGACAAGGGCAAGGCGGACGGCGCGGCGGCGGAGGGAATCAGTAAGAGAATTGCAAATTGCGAATTGAAAAATGCAAATTGAGTGGAGCGCGGGTTTATCTGGTATTCCCCCAAGTCCGCGAAGCGGACGATCGAGAATAGCCCAGCGATTTATCGCTGGGGATCAGGAGTAGTTGTATCCCTAAGTCCGCGAAGCGGACGACAGAGCCTGACAGAGCTGCGGTAACAAACGGACATCGATCATGGGTCCTCAACTCGCGATCATCGACGAACGAGAATCTGTCGCCCGCTTCGCGGGCTTTGGTTTTTATTCTTATTCTTCCCAGCACTGAAGTGCTGGGCTATTTTCAAATGTCCGTTGCGCGGACAATAGATTTTCAATGTCGGAACTTTTCATCCAGCGCCCCATCACGACGACTCTCATCATGGCCGGCATCGTGCTGTTCGGCTTCATCGGTTATCGCGCGCTGCCGGTTAGCGACCTTCCCAACGTCGACTATCCGACGATTCAAGTCACGGCCGAGCTTCCCGGCGCCAGTCCCGAAACGATGGCGTCTTCGGTGGCGACGCCACTCGAACGACAGTTCTCAACCATCGCCGGCCTGAACACCGTCAGCTCGACGAGCACGCTCGGCAACACTTCAATCACGCTTCAATTCGATCTCAGTCGCAACATCGATGCGGCGGCGCAGGACGTGCAGACGGCAATTGCGCAATCGTCGCGGCAACTTCCGCCCGGCATGCCGAATCAGCCGACGCTGAAGAAGGTCAACCCCGCCGATCAGCCGATCGTTTATTTAATGGTGAGTTCGCCGACGCTGCCGCTGTCGAAGGTGAACGAGTACGCCGACACGACGCTCGCGCAACGGCTCTCGACAATCAGCGGTGTTGCGCAAGTGCTGGTGACGGGCGAGCAAAAGTATGCGGTCCGGGTGCAAGTCGATCCTTCGGCGCTGGCCGGCCGCGGCATTGGCATTGATGACGTCGCGACGGCTCTGCAACGCGGCAACACGAACCTGCCGGTCGGCACGCTTTACGGAATTCACCAGAACCTGACGGTGCAGGCGAATGGGCAACTGACGAACGCCGAAGAGTACAGATCGCTCATCGTCGCGTATCGCAACGGTGCGCCGGTGGCGCTCCGCGATCTCGGCAGCGTGGTCGATAGTGTGGAAAACAATCGGCTCGCCACGCGTTACAACGGGCAGCAGGTTGTCACGCTTACAATTCAGCGGCAGCCAGGCACGAACACGGTCGCCGTCGTCGATGCAATTCGCAATCTGCTGCCGTTCTTTCGCCAACAGCTGCCCGCGTCGATCAAGCTCGACGTTCTCTACGATCGATCAGAATCGATTCGCGAATCGGTAAATGACGTGCAGTTCTCGTTGCTGCTCGCGATTGGCCTGGTCGTGCTCGTCATCTTCCTGTTCCTGCGCAACGTGCGCGCGACGTTCATTCCGACGCTGGCTCTGCCGACATCGATCGTCTTCACGTTCGCGATCATGTACCTGCTCGGCTTCAGCCTCGACAACCTTTCGCTGATGGCGCTGACCTTGTCGGTAGGTTTCGTCGTCGATGACGCAGTGGTGATGCTCGAGAACATCGTGCGGCGGATGGAAGAAGGCGAAGGAGCGATGGAAGCCGCGCTGAAAGGTTCGCGCGAAATTGGGTTCACGATTGTGTCGATGACGGTTTCGCTCGTCGCAGTCTTTATTCCGGTATTGTTCCTCAGCGGCATCCTGGGACGATTGTTTCGTGAGTTCGCGATCACGATCAGCGTCGCGATCCTGGTTTCGGGCTTCGTCTCGCTGAGCCTGACGCCGATGCTTTGCAGCCGCATCCTGAAAGCCTTCGGCCATCGCGACGGAAACCCGACCGTCAGGGAGGGTGCAGATGATGCGGGCAAGGATGCCCGCGCTCCGGCGGCGCTCCAACATGGAAAGTTCTGGCAAAAGACGGAGCGCGCTTACGAATGGCTGGTTGGCGGTTATCGCTGGACCTTGGAAATCGCTCTCGAGCATCGCGCGCTGACGCTGGCGATTTGCGGCGTGCTCTTTCTCGTGACCATCGGCCTGTTCTATGTCATTCCGAAGGGTTTCATTCCGAACGACGACATCAGCCAGATCGTCGGCTACACGGAAGCCGCTGAAGGAATCTCTTTCACTGAGATGTCGCGGCACCAGGAACAGATCGTCGACCTCATTCGCAAAGATCCAAACGTGCTCGGCGTGCTATCGACGGTGGGCGAGAGCGATATCAGCGCCGCCAGCAACTCCGGCAACATCCTGGTGCTGCTCAAGCCCGTTCACGATCGCAAGAAAGACGTGGAAGCGATTATTCAGGATCTGCGGCCCAAGCTCTCACAGGTCCCCGGCATGCGCATCTATTTGCAGAACCCGCCGCTGGTCCAGGTTGGCGGCCAGGTGACGAAGAGTCCTTACCAGTTGACTCTGCAAGGACCTGATCGAAACGAACTGTACGCGAGTGCCAACAACCTGATGCGGAAGATGGAGGCGATGCCGCAGCTGCTCGATGTGACGAGTGACATTCAGACGAAGAATCCGCAGCTCAACGTCGACATCGATCGCGACAAAGCATCAGCCGTGGGGGTAACGGCGCAGCAGATCGAAGATGCTTTGAACGACGCCTACGGCACGCGACAAATTTCCACGATCTATGCGACGTCGAATGAGTATCAGGTAATCCTCGAAGTGAAACCGGAATATCAAACGGACCCGTCCGCGCTCGGTCAACTGTACATTCACGCGACGGCCGGCCCGGCCACGGCGAGTTCGGTGGCCCAAGTGCAGTCGGCGATGGCCGCGCCTTCACCGGTCATGGTCAGTTCATTTCAACCGCCGGCAGGATTGACGCAGCCGAATCAAACGACGACCGGACGCCTGGTTCCGTTAAGCACAGTCGCGACGTTTTCGCGTGGCGTTGGCCCACTGCTGGTGAATCACCTGAGCCAGCTTCCTTCGGCAACCATCTCATTCAATCTGAAACCGGGAGTTTCACTGAGCGCGGCCACTGATGATGTGCAGAAGCTGACGAAGTCGACTTTGCCACCGACAATTACGACCAGCTTCCAGGGTACGGCGCAAATCTTTCAATCATCTTTGCAGAACCTGACATTGCTGCTGCTGGTCGCAGTGCTGGTGATTTATCTCGTGCTGGGAATTCTCTACGAGAGTTTCATTCACCCGTTCACGATTCTTTCGGGTTTGCCTTCGGCGGGTCTAGGCGCTTTGCTGACGCTGCTCATCTTCGGTCGTGAGCTGGATGTTTACGCATTCGTCGGCCTCATCATGCTCATCGGCATCGTCGAAAAGAACGCGATCATGATGATCGATTTCGCGCTCTCATCTCAGCGCCAAGAAGGGAAGCCACCGGAAGAGGCGATTTTCCAGGCATGCTTGATTCGTTTTCGCCCGATCATGATGACGACGATGGCGGCGTTGATGGGGACGTTACCGATTGCGCTGGGCTGGGGCGCAGGCGCTGCTTCGCGACGAGGATTAGGTCTCGCGGTTGTAGGTGGATTGATGGTGTCGCAAGTGGTGACGCTGTACCTGACGCCGGTTGTGTATTTGTATTTCGAGCGGATGCAGGCATGGTTCGCTCGGCGTAGGAAGCGTGAATTGTTAACAGCATAATAAAGATCTATTTACCATTTGATATCTGACATTTGTCATTTGTTGATTGAAAACGTGCGTAGGTGTCGGAAGCCCGACCGTTAGGGAGGGCAACTTTAGTAGCGTATTCCCTTAGAAGAATCTAATTGGAGCAGCGCTGACATTAACGAATGACAAATCTCAAATCTCAAATGTCAAATTGCTTTTGATCTGAGGTGCAAAAAAAAACCCCAAAGAATCGCCGCGGCATTTCCGAACTGTTCATTCAGCGTCCGATTACGACGACGCTGGTGATGGTCGGCATCGTTCTGTTCCGCATGATTGGTTATGCGGCGCTGCCGGTCAGCGATCTTCCCACCGTTGATTATCCGACGATAAACGTGAATGCCGGATTGCCCGGCGCGAATCCGGAAACGATGGCCGCGTCGGTGGCGACGCCGCTCGAAAGACAGTTCTCAGGCATCGCCGGAATCGATTCGATCAACTCGAGCAACTCACAGGGATCGACTTCGATCACCCTGCAATTCAATCTCAGCCGCAACATCGACGCGGCCGCTCAGGATGTGCAGCAGGCAATCTCGGCCGCGCTGCCGCAACTGCCTCCGGGAATGCCTAATCCGCCGAGCCTGCGCAAATCGAATCCTTCCGACAGTCCGATTCTTTTCCTGTCACTGAATTCCGATGTGTTGTCGCTGCCGGACGTTGATGAGTACGCCGAGACTCTGATCGCGCAACGCATCTCGATGGTTGATGGCGTATCGCAAGTGCAGGTGTACGGCGCGATGAAGTACGCCGTGCGCGCGCAGATGGATCCGAACCGCTTAGCGGATCGCGGCATCGGGGTTGACGACGTGGACACCGCGATTCGCAACGCGAATCCCAACACGCCGACGGGAACGCTGTACGGCAAGTACTCGAACACGACGATTCAAACGAACACGAATCTGGACAATGCGGCCGAGTTTGGGAAGCTGATCGTCGCCTATCGCAATGGCTCGCCGGTGCGTCTCGAAGAAGTCGCGACCGTGCTCGACAGCGTCGAGAACAATAAAGTCGCGAGCTGGTTCAATGGCCGTCGCAGCATCACGATGGCGGTGCAACGCCAGCCCGGCACGAATACCGTCGCGGTCGTGGATTCGATCAAGGCGCTGATTCCGCAGTTCAAGAAACAACTGCCGGCGTCAGTGAACCTCGACGTGCTGAACGATCGATCGCTTTCCATCCGGCAGTCAGTCGACGACGTGCAGTTCTCGCTGGTGCTGGCGATGGGGCTGGTCGTGATGGTCATCTTTCTCTTTCTGCGAAACGTCCGCGCGACGATCATCCCCACCCTCGCTCTGCCGACTTCGATCGTAGGCACGTTCGCGGCGATGTACCTGCTGAATTTCAGTCTCGACAATTTGTCGCTGATGGCCCTAACGCTGTCAGTCGGGTTTGTAGTCGACGACGCGGTGGTGATGTTGGAAAACATCGTGCGGCGGATCGAATTGGGCGAAAGCGTTAGAGAGGCTGCGCTGAACGGTTCGCGGGAAATTGGCTTCACGATTGTATCGATGACAATTTCGCTGGTGGCCGTATTCATTCCCGTGCTCTTCATGGCCGGGATTCTCGGCCGCTTGTTTCGCGAATTCGCGATCACGATCAGCGTCGCGATTCTCGTCTCAGGCCTGGTCTCGCTGACGCTGACACCGATGCTTGCGAGCAAGCTCTTGAAAGCTTCGGCCATTCGTGAAAGCGCGCTTCACGAAGAAGGTGGAGCCAAGTCGACGCATGGCGGTTGGTGGCGATTCACTGAAGGCATCTATAACCGCATCATTCAGTTCTACGAATGGTCCCTGCGCAAAGTCCTGGCGCACCCGCTCTACGTCGTCACGATCAGTCTGATTCTCGCCGTCTTCACTTTCTATCTATTTCAGATCGTGCCAAAGGGTTTCATTCCACCCGGCGATACGGGTCTGTTGTTCGGCAACACTGAGGCGGCGCAGGGCATTTCGCTTGACGACATGATCAAGCATCAGAACGTGATCACGGACATCATCAAAAACGATCCGAACGTGGAGTCGTACGCTTCGACCGTCGGAGCGGGTGGAAGAAATTCCGGCGGCAACAGCGGCACGATCTTCATCGGACTGAAACCAATTGGCCAGCGAAAGCTGAGCGCGGACGACGTCATCAACCAGATGCGGCAGAAGGTTTCGCGCGAGCCCGGCCTCCGCGTCATCCTTCAGAATCCGCCGTCATTGAACGTTGGCGGCGGTTTTGGACGCAGCACTTATCAGGTGACTTTGCAGGCGTCGAGCACGAACGATCTCGCCGACGCCGCGCCTCTGCTGGAGAGGAAGATGCGCGAGATGCCGACGTTGCAGGACGTCAACAGCAACCTGCAAATCAACACGCCGCAGATCAACGTGGACATCGATCGACAGCAGGCGGCGTCGCATAATGTGACCATCTCGCAGATTCAGACTGCCCTCGGCGACGCGTTTGGTTCGCGGCAGGTCTCGACGATTTACACACCCACCAACGAGTACCAGGTCATCCTCGAAGCCAAACCTGAGTTCCAAAAGGATCCGAGCGCGTTGGGCCGATTGTTCATTCACGGGTCGAACGGACGGTTGGTGCCGTTGAGCGCGGTCGCGAGTTTCTCGACGAGCGTCGGACCGGCGACCGTGAATCACTTTGGCGAGATGCCTTCGACAACGATCTCGTTCAATCTGAAGCCGGGAGTTTCGCTTAGCCAGGCCACGACACAGATTCAACAAGTCGCGAAACAGAATTTACCGGCGACGATCACGACTACATTTCAGGGATCGGCGCAGGTGTTTCAGCAATCGCTCCAGAATCTGACGCTGTTGCTGCTCGTGGCCGTGCTCGTGATCTACCTGGTGCTCGGAATTCTGTACGAGAGCTTTATCCATCCGCTCACGATTCTTTCCGGCTTGCCTTCCGCCGGGTTGGGCGCTTTGCTGACGCTGCTCATCTTTCAGCGCGAACTCGACATCTATGCGTTCGTCGGGCTGATCATGCTGATCGGCATCGTGAAGAAAAACGCGATCATGATGATCGACTTTGCGTTGGACAAGCAGAGAAGAGAAGGCGAAGACGCGCGCAAAGCAATCTACGACGCATGCGTGATTCGTTTCCGCCCGATCATGATGACGACGATGTCGGCGTTGATGGGCACCTCGCCGATCGCTTCGGGTTGGGGCGCGGGCGCCTCAGCGCGCAGAGGTTTAGGTTTGGCCGTCTGCGGCGGCCTGATCGTTTCCCAAGTCCTGACGCTTTATTTGACGCCAGTCGTTTATCTGTATTTTGAGAGGTTTCAGGAGTGGATGGCTGGAGCGAAGAGTTCGCCAGCTGTTGATCGTGGTGCGACGGGCGGGGAAGTAGCGCGACCGTAAAGCCTATGGCGTAACCCCCAAAAACGATCTGTGATTCACGCGGCCTTGTCGCCGGATAGTTTCTCTTTACGCCAAGCATTGGCGAGAACGGCAAGTGAGACGCCTCGGCTTTCCGCTTGCTGTTCAAGCCGGGCATAGACTTCCGGTTCAAGTGTGATTCGATGCGGCGCTCGGATCTCGAACTCGACTTCGTGCGTTTCGTCCCAATGATCAGCAAGGCTGTGGTTATCCCAGTATTCACCGATCTCTTCGGGCGAGCGTGCATTAGAAATGCCGCTTAACCGATCCTTGTCATTTTCGCTCATGGTAGTCATCGACGAGCGCCCGGCTCGTTAGTGGACGGTTCAACCGCGCAGCGGATCGC
>DATLVM010000128.1:0-9098 GCA_035577445.1 Pyrinomonadaceae bacterium | reverse complement strand
CTGCGAAGCGACCTGTCTGAGTGAAGCGCGCTGATCTTCAGAAAGAGCTGGGCTTGCGGTTGGTGGAGGGGTAGTAAACTTTCCCGCTAGTGAAGGTGGTGGTTGTAGGCTGCGAACGTTTTGTTTCTGCTGCACGGGCTGCAAATTCTCCTTACTGGGCGCGCGCATTTCAGTGGCTAGTTTCTTCTTAGCACCCGCGATTGTGTACTGCTCATCGTACAAAAGTTCCTTGATGCGCAGCGCCATCTCAACATCGCGTCGTCGGTAAGTTCGCTGACCGGCCCGATTTTTTTGCGGCGCCAGCATCGGAAACTCCGTTTCCCAGTAGCGCAGGACATGCGCCTGCACGCCGGCAATCTCACAGACTTCACCGATTTTGAAAAACAGCTTTTGGGGGATGGTGGCCGCAGCCTGGCTCATGATCGAACGATGAACGCGGTGCCTTCGCCGGGCTACTTTTCGCTTGGCAGCGCGAACCCCGGTCGCATGGTACTTGGCGGAAGATACACTGTCAACAGTTACATTTACGACCCGTCACTTAAACTGTGGCATTAAACGTAAGGTCTCAAGTTGATCGTTTTCTTCAGCGGGCGCGTGTGTGATCGATTTATCGCGCGGCGTGATGGACGCGCAATGCGCCGCAGTTTATAATCACGCCTTATTCAATCATAACTCCTCGGTTCTTCGTTTTGGGAGGTTCAAATCTTGTCCGCACCCGCTCTCGATGCATTCCGCCTTGCCCGCCGTTTTGATGAAGTTGGATTTTCAGACATCGTAAAGATTCGCAATCGCGTTATGGAGTTGCGCGCGCGCGGCAATCAAGTTTTTCAGTTTGAAGGCGGAGAACCTTATCGGCCTACTCCCGATTACATCAAAGCCGCGGTCACCGCCGCACTCGCTGAGAACAAAACTCGTTACGCGCCCTCTTCGGGAATTCCCGAGCTGCGTCAAGCGATTGCGTCCAAGCTGCGCGAACGCAATGGGATTGATGCCACAGAGGAGAACGTCATCGTCGTTAATGGCGGGATGCAGGGACTATTCGGCGCGTTCCAATCGGTGGTCGATCCGGGTGAAGACGTTTTGATCTTCTCGCCGTACTGGACACCGATAAAGGATTTGGTTGCGCACTGCGGTGGACGTCTCGTGCTGGTGCCGACGGCGGAAGCGCGGGAACAAGGAACTCGCGAAACGCTGGCGAGATATATCACCAATCGAACGCGGGCAATCTACTTCAATACTCCGACGAACCCTTCAGGAGTCGTGTTCACAAAGGACGAAGTTGAAGAAGTCGCAAAGTTCGCGATTGATCATGGGCTCATAGTCATTGCGGACGAAGCTTACGAAGATCTCGTCTATGACGGCGAACATATTTCAATAGCTTCCCTTCCCGGGATGCTTGAACGGACGATAACGGCATACACGCTGTCGAAGTCATACGCGATGACCGGATGGCGAATTGGCTACGCCGTCGCGACTAAGCCGTGGATGACTGGACTCGCAAAGGCGGTACTCTATTCGTCGAACGGTGTATCGACGCCGACTCAGTGGGCTGCGCTCGCCGCATTTACTACCGAGTCGGATTTCCTGGAAACCTCGCGCGCCGCTTATCGTGAGCGGCGCGACCTGTTAGTGGGCGGTTTGAACGAACTCGGCCTGACGTGCGCGCCACCCGCGGGAGCGTTCTACGCGTTCCCGGATGTCTCTTCAATCGATGTCGACAGCCGCAAAGCGTCTGAGCTACTGCTCGACAAAGCTCAAGTCGCCACCGTCCCCGGCATCGTCTTCGGCCCACAGGGAGAAGGTCACGTTCGCTTCTCGTTCTCGACTTCGATCGAAATGATCGAAGGAGGGCTTGAGTCTTTGCGGCGCAATCTGTAGTTCTCAGACAGAAGATACAGCGAAGGAATTGGCCGCGGATTAACGCGGAGTTTCGCAGATAGGTTTTGATTCTATCCGTGACATCCGCGCTCATCTGCGGCTAATGTCTTATTAACACCGTGAACGAATTCGACTTCATCGCCCGCCTGCGCGAACAAGCGTCCGCTCGTAAACACTCAACTCGCATAGTCAAAGGAATCGGCGACGATGCTTCAGCCATTCGCGAAGCTGCGAATCGCGATCTGATCATCACGACGGATTTGCTCGTCGAGGGTGTTGACTTCTATCGCCAAGCCACGCCGCCGCGACTTCTCGGGCACAAAGCGCTCGCCGTCTCGCTTTCCGATATAGCGGCGATGGGCGCGCGTCCGTACTGGTCGTTCCTCTCGTTCGGAATGCCGCGCGACGCGTGGAATGGTTCATTCAAAGATGAATTCATCAACGGATACTTTGCGCTGGCCGATCAATTCGGCGTAACGCTGTCGGGCGGCGATGTTTCGGAAACGAAGGAAGGCATTGTCGTCGATTCTATTGTCCTCGGCGAAGTCGAATCCGGCGCGGCAGTGCTTCGCTCGGGTGCGCGCGCCGGCGATCAAATCTTCGTTACCGGAAATCTCGGCGGCGCCGCAGCCGGATTGAAGTTGATTGAACTGGGAGCACGTGTCAGAAGCCCGACCGTCAGGGAGGGCTCCTCCGCTGACGCGGCAATTCAGGATGGAGCAGTGGACTCTGCTGCGGATGACGACGCAATTCAATCGCTTCTCCTTCGCCAACTTCGACCTGAGCCTCGCGTCGGCTGGGGCGTGGTGCTCGGCGAAGATCGACTCGCCACGGCAATGATCGATCTCAGCGATGGTTTATCTTCCGATCTGCATCACCTGTGCAAAGAGAGCAACGTGGGCGCGATTATCGAGGCTGCATCACTGCCGCTCAATGATGATGTAAAGCAACTCTGTGGTCGACGTGCGCTCGATCCACTGGCACTGGCGCTGCACGGCGGAGAGGATTTCGAATTGCTCTTCACCGTCGCGCCTGAAAATGTTTCGCGGCTGCCGAAACGAGTTGACGGCGTCGCGATTTCTCAGATCGGCGAAATCACTGAACGGGGCGACGTTCAGCTCAAAGAGAAGAATCGACTATGGAAGTTGGAGCCCAGAGGCTTCGAGCATTTTGCAGATGTTAATTCACGTTCCGCGGAGTAGATGCGCTGTTGACTCGCTGAATCGCCTTCCCTATCCTCGCTGCAATGCTGCGCATTCATAACACGCTGTCGGGTCAGCTAGAGGAATTTCGGCCGCTCGTCGAAGGCGAGACGAAGTTTTATTACTGCGGGCCGACCGTTTGGGATTTCGGTCATATCGGTAATTTTCGTTCAGCCATTGCCGCGGATTTGATTCGACGCTACCTGAAGTTCAAAGGCCTGCGCGTAACTTCCGTGATGAACCTGACCGACGTCGATGATCGCATCATCACTCAAGCCGAAAAGGCCGGGCAGACGCTCGATGAATACACGGCGAAGTACATCGATGCATTTTGGGAAGACTTCGACGCGCTTGGTTGTGAACGCCCGGATGTCGCGCCGCGCGCTACGCGTCATATCGCTGAGATGGCTAACCTCGTCGAGAAACTAGAACAGCGCGGTCACGCGTATCGCTCGGATGATTCAATCTATTATCGCATCAGCTCGTTTCCTGACTACGGCAAACTCTCCAAAATCAGTTTCGAAGGAAACATCGCCGGTGGTAGCCAGCGCGTCGATACCGACAAGTACGAGAAGGAAGACGCGCGCGATTTTGCTCTGTGGAAAGCGCCGAACAAGCCCGATGAACCTGCGTGGGATTCAAAGGTAGGGCGCGGCCGGCCGGGCTGGCACCTCGAGTGTTCGGCGATGTCGATGAAGTATCTCGGCGAGACTTTTGATTTACATCTTGGCGGAATAGATCTCGTTTTTCCCCACCACGAGAACGAGATTGCCCAGAGCGAGGGAGCAACCGGCAACCAGTTCGTCCGCCATTGGTTTCACTTCGAGCACTTGAAGGTCGAAGGCGAAACTATGTCGAAGTCGAAGGGCAACTACTACACGTTTCGCGATCTGACGGCGAAGGGTTTCACGCCGGCCGGGGTTCGCTATTTTCTATTGAGCGTTCCGCCGCGCAAGCAACTCAATTTCACTTTCGACGCGCTCAAAGGCGCCGAGACAACGGTGGCCAGCTTGCGTGATTTTCGCGCGCGCCTGACTGAAGCGAAGACTGAATCGGGTCGCAATGATCACTTACAAGCGGCCGCGGCGCGATCGTTAGAGAAGTTTGAGGCCGGGATGGATGATGACCTCAACACCTCAGTCGCGCTGGCGGCGATTCATGATCTAACACGCGAAGTGAATACCGCGATCTCGGGCGGCGCGCTTCGCGACGATGATAAGCGTGAGGTGCTGGCTGCAATAGATCGTTTCGACAGCGTGCTGAACATCTTTGGCGAGGCGACACCAAAGGTGCTCGACGAAGAAATCCAGAACCTGATTGATGAGCGCCAGGAAGCGCGTCATCGTCGCGACTTCAAACGCGGCGACGAGATTCGCGACGAGCTCGTGCAGCTCGGCATCATACTCGAAGACACGAAAGACGGCGTCCGTTGGAAACGTAAATGAAGTTTTCCTAGCCCAGGCGTTTACGCCTGGGAACGCAGTCGCGCGTTCCCTGACCAATGCCTTTGCCCGTCACCCAAAACTTTCGCGCGCTCTTTCGCATTCGCAACGCGCTGATCGCGCTAGCGCTGGCGATCCTCTTCGGAACGATTGGCTTCACCCTGATCGAAGGCTGGCCGCTGTCTCAGAGCTTGTATGTCACGGTGCAAACACTCACGACCGTCGGATATGGAGACGTTCCACCGCACAGCAGCGGCGGGCGGGCGTTCGCCGTGATAGTGATGTTGATGGGTGTGGGCGGAGTTGCGCTCGCCGCCTCGACCATAGTTCAATCTGTCGTTCAATCGGAACTTGTCTCGGTGTTGGGTCAACGACGCCAATCAAAGAAGATGCGGAAGCTTCACGATCATTACATTATCTGCGGCTCAGGCCGAGTGGGTTCTCATCTGGTTCGCGACTTACAAGCAACCGGTCAACCATTCGTCGTGATCGAGAATGATCCGCAGCGCGCCGCCGAATTTAGCCAACGCGACATAATGGTTTTGATTGCCGACGCCACCCTGGAGGAAAGTTTGCGCGAGGCGGGCGTCGATCGCGCGCGTGGGTTAGCGGCCTGTCTGCCGAACGATGCCGATAACGTTTATGTCGTGTTGACTGCGCGGGACTTGAATCCGAATCTGCGCATCGTCGCGCGCGCTGCGGAAGACCAAGCCGAAGCGAAGCTCCTGCGGGCGGGCGCGAATCACGTCATCGCTCCGACGATCATAGGCGGACATCGGATGGCGGTCGCGCTAACGAAACCCGCAGTCGGTGAATTCATGGATTCGATTATCGCCAACGAACTCGGACTCGGCTTTGAGCAGGTTGAAGTCCATACAGCATCACACCTGGCCGGCAAAGAACTGCGGTCGACGCCCATTCGATCAGAGTTGGACATTGTTGTCGTTAGCATTCGCCGGCACAAGGACGAAATCATTTTCAACCCGAGCGGCGATTGTCGGATCGAAACGGGCGACACTCTGATCGCGATCGGCCGGTCTGACTCGCTAACGAAACTTAATCAACTGGCGCGAGGAATGATGTAACGCAAGTTGTTAACTTGCGATTGGCGTCAGAACCACCGGCGGTAGCGGGTGGTTATGCGCAAATAGAGTCGCAACGTTTTTAGATCAACCGTTCGCTACCGCAGGCGGTTCTGACTATTTTGAGGATTCTAGTCACAGGTGGCAGCGGTTACCTCGGCACGCACGTGCGCCGCTTCTTCAACGCGGAAGATCTTTCGCGCCGGACACATCTCGACATACTTAGCCCGCTCGACGCCGCGCGCGTCGGCGCCTACGACGTGGTCATTCATCTTGCAGCGCATCTGAGCAAGGATCCCGGCGAGACCGAGGCGATTTTTCGTACCAACGTCGAAGGCACTGTGAACCTGCTCCGCGAGATGTCGCCGAATTCCATCTTCATTTTTGCATCAACCAAAGACGTCTATGGCGCGCACGCCGACGCCTTCGCGGAAGTGCCCGAGACGTGCAGCACCGATTTCGCCAACCACGGCGCGCTCGAATGGTCAAAGCTGATCGCTGAAAAGTACGTGCAATACTACGCCGCCGAACGAAACTTCCGTTCGTGCGTCTTCCGGCTATCGACGGTTTACGCCCGACCGTCAGAAGGCAATCAGAACGGATTCGTTACGCACTATGTGGAATCAGTGAAGCGTGGTTGGCCGATTCATTTGCCGCTCGAAGGAAAACCGGTGCGCGACCTTCTACATGTCGACGATTTCTCGCGCGCTTGCCAGGCATTCATAGATTCATCGGTGGCGCACGGGTTCTATAATCTCGGCGGCGGCCCCGCGAATGCGGTTTCACTGCGAGAGATTATCGATAAAGTCGCAGGCATGATTCAGTGCACTCCGGTTTTTGACGAGAGTGCTGAGCTGCCGGTGCCTGTGCCGTTGAATTACATTTCGGATTTGACGCGCATTCGTAGCGAGTTGAGTTGGGAACTGCAGATGGGCGTTGATGATGGTCTGCGAAGTTTGATTTAAGGTCATCTTCGAGCACAGGCATTGTGTCCGCATTAGCATTGGAACTCCGCGGAATTGAATCCACACAAAATCAAACGCATCGTCGTACGCGCGCCGACCTGGGTTGGCGATGCGGTGATGAGTCTGCCTGCCTTGCATGAACTTCGGCGAATCTTTCCTGAAGCATACATCGCTGTAGCTGCGCCTCCGGGCAGCGCAGATATCTTCATCGATTCGGATTCCGTGAATGAGGTCATTGTTCAATCGCGCAGTGGATTGCTCTCACAGTTCAGGCAAGCTGGGGAATGGCGCAAGCGACACTTCGATCTCGCCGTCATATTTCAGAATTCGTTTGGTTCGGCTGCGGTCGCATCCCGGGGGCGCGTGCCAATACGAATCGGCTATGCAACCGATCGACGGAGCTTTCTGTTAACTCATCCCCTTCCGGTTCCGGAATGGAAGAATCAAAAACACGAGAGCTTCTACTATCTCAACATCGTCGCCGAACTCGAGCGAATGCTCTTAGGCACATCGACTGTTAATGAGATCGAACCGCAATTCGCTTTGCAAGTTTCAGAAGAGCGCAAAGAAAGAGCGCGGCAATTACTCGCGGAACATCTCGCGAATCTCGCCAAGCCAATCGCGCTTCTCTGCCCCGGATCGATTAACAGCCGGGCGAAGCGCTGGCCACCTGAGCGTTACGCCGCGCTGGCTGATCGGCTAGCTCGAGCCGGAATGACCGTCGCGCTTATCGGTTCGCCGGGGGAACTTCCCGTGTCGGAAGAAGTAGCAGCGCACGCCGAGTCGTCACCGCTGATCCTCACCGGCAAGACCACCGTCGCGGAAGCAGTCGCGCTCATCAGCATCGCCGATGTCCTGATTACTAACGACACGGGTCCGGCGCACATCGGAGCGACGCTTAAGACGCGGACGATCGTGATTTTTGGACCGACGAATCCGCTGACGACCTATCCGATGTCGCCCAATGCAGAGATTATTCGGCACCCGCCCGATTGTGCTCCTTGCATGCTGCGGGACTGCCCAATCGACCATCGATGCATGACCGCCATCAGTCCTGAAGAGGTGTTTGAGCGCACGATAGCCCACGTTGGCATCCAGCCAGTTGGATGAACGTGCAAATATCTCAACACGCGCGATGTTGATTTCTTCGACAAGTTCGGGCTTTCATCGTGTGATACGATTCATCGGCGCACGAGAGGCGATCGGCAAGTTAAAGTGATTCGTTAATGAGAATTCTGATCGTAAGACTGGGGAGCATCGGCGACATTGTTCACACCTTGCCGTCGCTCGCCGCAATACGCCGCGCTCGCCCCGAGGCGGAGATCTCCTGGGTCGTTGAACGCCGCGCCTCTGAAATTTTAAGAGACAACCCGCTTCTGAATCGCCTCATCGTAATCGACACGAAGGCCCTGAGGCGCGGGCTGATGTCTGGGGAGACGCTGCGGGCACCGCGCCAGCAGTTACGTCTGCTACGTGCCTCAGGCGCCTTCGATCTCGCCTTAGATTTCCAGGGACTAATTAAGTCGGCCATGATTGCGCGCCTGTCGGGCGCGCGACGGGTTTATGGGTTTGCGCGAGACGCGCTGCGCGAGCCGGCCAGCCGTATCCTGCTGGACGAGACGGTGGCGATCCCGCCGCAGACTCACGTCATCAGAAAGAACCTGACTCTCGTCAACGGCGCACTCGGTATTCCCGCTCCCGATGACACGGATGAGTTGGAGTTCCCTATTACCATCGACAGCGACCACGAAGCCGAGGCAGATGAGGCAAGTAAAGCCACCGCCGGGCGATACGCGATCCTGAATCCTGGCGGCGGCTGGCCGACGAAGCTGTGGAGCGCGGAAAAGTTCGGGGCACTCGCTGATGAGCTTTGGAACCACTTCGGAATTTACTCATTAATCACTTCAGGCCCCGGCGAAGAAGAGCTAACAGAACGAGCGCTGTCATCGTCTAGATCAGGAAAAGCAAAGGCCGTCTCAGTTTCGTTGAAGGGTTTCTGCGCGCTGGCTAAAGGCGCTCAAATCTATGTCGGGGGCGAAACGGGGCCGACGCACTTAGCGATGGCGATGCGGACCCCGATCGTTGGTTTGCTCGGGCCTACGGAGTGGTGGCGGAACGGCAGCATCTACCCGGACGACGTTTGCGTTGAGCGCAACGACATCGGCTGTCGCGAAAACTGTCATCGTCGATCATGTTCGCAGTGGATTTGTATGGACATCGATGTTGAGCGCGTGCTGAAAGCGGTAAGCGAGCGTCTGCGTCGCGCCGGTCAGACGCAACCTGCACGCTTAGTTTCGATTGGCTAACCCCGAATCACAAGTTTCAAATGTCCCCTCGCGAAGAGGCGGGACATGGATGCAGCGCTGGCGCGTGCCGCTCGGGTTCGCATGTGCTGCGCTCTTCTTTTTGCTCGCGAGACCAACGCCGTTGACACTGCTGATTGGCGCGATCGTCGCGGTGCCCGGGCTGGCTTTGCGGGCTTGGGCCAGCGGGCACTTGCGGAAGAACGAGTCGCTTGCGATCGGTGGG
>DATLVM010000127.1:0-6972 GCA_035577445.1 Pyrinomonadaceae bacterium | reverse complement strand
TACTCAGATAGTTGAATGATTCCGGCGTTTTCTTCGGCATGACACGCTCCTTGACTCGCTCGGATGCACCTCGCGCGCGCATCGTGAATTCGATCAGACTTTATCTTAACGTTAAGGCGACTATAGCAAAATCACTATTACCGCAACAACGCAGGTCAGCTGTGACGCGAATCACATTTTCGTCACGACCAGTCGCTTGACGATCCCTTAACTGAAACCTAAACTTGAATTTGAAACTGTCATCAAATCCTGCTTCGGTCGCGCGTCATCGTCAGATGCGTCCGCGCGATGCTTCGAACAACTATGCCGCATAACTTATTCAATTCACTGCAAACATTCGCTCCGAGCCCAGGCAAAACCGGCCAATTTTATTCGCTGCCACAACTTGAAAAAGAAGGCGTCGCACAGACTTCAAAGTTGCCGGTAAGCATCCGCGTGGTTTTGGAATCTGTGCTGCGAAACTACGACGGAGAAAAGATTACCGAAGACGACGTGCGCGCAATTGCCGGCTGGCAACCGCATGCCGAACGCACTGAAGAAGTGCCATTCACGGTGGCGCGCGTGCTGCTTCAGGACTTTACCGGCGTCCCGCTGCTGGTCGATCTCGCGGCGATGCGATCGGCAGTGACGCGTTTGAATAAGAATCCGGGAATCATCGAGCCGCTCGTGCCGGTCGATCTCGTGATCGATCATTCGGTGCAGGTTGATTTCTCTGCAACCGGCGACGCGTTTCGCAAGAACATGGAAATGGAGTTCAAGCGAAATAACTCGCGTTATCAATTCTTGAAGTGGGGCATGCAGGCGTTCGACGGCTTCCGCGTGATTCCGCCAGGCATCGGCATCTGTCATCAAGTCAATCTCGAGTACCTGGCGCAATGCGTTTGGGAGAAGCGCGGCATCTATTATCCCGACAGTTTGGTCGGGACCGATTCGCACACCACGATGGTGAACGGCTTGAGCGTCGTGGGTTGGGGCGTGGGCGGAATTGAAGCTGAAGCTGCGATGCTGGGCCAACCGGTTTACTTCCTGACACCTGACGTTGTCGGCGTGCATCTGAAAGGTCGCCTGCGTGAAGGCGTGACGGCGACTGATTTGGTGCTCGCTGTAACCGAGCTCTTGCGCAAGACGAAGGTCGTTGGGAAGTTTGTCGAATTTCACGGCGAAGGCGCAGCGTCGCTCTCGGTCGTCGACCGCGCGACCATCGCGAACATGTCGCCTGAGTATGGCGCGACGATGGGTTACTTCCCGCCGGATGAAAAGACTTGCGAGTACTTGAAAGCCACCGGCCGCGAGGACGACCACCTTGAAGCGGTGCGCAATTATTTGAAAGCGCAGGGCATGTTCGGCATCCCGGGGGAAGACGAAATCGAATACAGCACGTTGGTCGAGTTGGATCTCGACACGATCGTGCCGGCCGTCGCCGGACCAAAGCGCCCGCAGGATCGTATTGCGCTGCCGGCTTTGAAAGATTCGTTCATGAACCTTTTGCAGCAGGATGTGAAGAGCGGTGGTTATGGCAAATCAAGCGAGGATATTCCGTTGCGTTATGCGGCCGACATCGGCGCCAGCGAGCATGCGCTGGCAGTCGTCGTAGGCGGCGGCCAACAGCATTCGGCCGGCGTGCCGGCGCCTTCAGGTAACGACGTGACGCCGCGCGAGACGAGTGTATGGACGGAAACCGAAATGATGAACAACCGTCCGACTCCGGATCGCGTCGCCGAAGTGATGACCGAAGAGTTTCCAAAAGCGCACGTCGATCTTGGTCATGGCGACGTACTGATTGCGGCGATTACCTCTTGCACCAACACCTCAAATCCAAGCGTGATGTTGGCGGCGGGATTGCTTGCGAAGAAAGCAGTCGAGCGCGGCTTGAAAGTGCGGCCGACCGTGAAGACTTCTCTCGCGCCGGGCTCGCGCGTTGTGACTGAGTATCTCGAAAAGACGGGTTTGCAACCTTACCTCAATCAACTCGGTTTCAATCTGGTCGGCTATGGCTGCACGACGTGTATCGGAAACTCCGGCCCGCTCGATCCGACGATCGAAGATATCGTCAACGATCATGATCTAATCGCGGCCAGTGTGCTTTCCGGCAATCGCAACTTTGAAGCGCGCGTGCACCAAAGCATCAAGGCGAACTTTTTGATGAGCCCGCCGCTCGTCGTCGCCTTCGCGCTCGCGGGTACCGTTGAAAAGGATTTGTCGCAAGAGCCTTTGGGACAGAACGACAAAGGTGAAGACGTTTACCTGCGCGACGTCTGGCCCACGATGGAAGAGATCGGCGCGATGATGAGCGATGCTCTCGATGCTGAGACGTTCCGCAAATTGTACGGTAACTTCGCCGAACAGAATCCGATGTGGAATTCGATTCCGACCACGCCGGGTCTGACTTATCAATGGGATTCGAACTCGACTTACATTCAGGAGCCGCCGTTCTTTGAAGGCTTTGGCGCCGAAGTCGGCGAGATGGCGGACCTTCACAGCGCGCGGCCGCTCGCGATCTTCGGCGATTCAGTCACGACAGATCACATCAGTCCGGCCGGCGCGATCAAAGCGACCTCGCCCGCCGGAGTTTATCTGCAACAGAAGCGTGTGGATGTCGCGGACTTCAACAGCTACGGCTCGCGACGCGGCAATCATGAAGTGATGATGCGCGGCACGTTCGCGAATGTGCGCATTAAGAATTTGATGGTTCCGGGCACGGAGGGCGGAGTAACTCTTTATCAGCCGAATCCGCAAACCGAACCCGAACGCATGAGCATCTATGACGCGGCGATGAAGTATCAGAACGAAGGCACGCCGCTGGTCGTGATTGCGGGACAGGAATACGGCACCGGCTCGTCGCGCGATTGGGCCGCAAAAGGGACTCGCCTGTTGGGAGTGAAAGCCGTCGTCGCGCAAAGCTTCGAACGCATTCATCGCAGCAACCTCGTCGGCATGGGCGTGCTGCCTTGCCAATTCAAAGAAGGAACGAATGCAGCTTCGTTGAACCTCGACGGCACTGAGACGTTCGACATCACTGGTTTGGAGAGCGGGGAAGTAGCGCCGCGCCAGGACGTGACGCTGGTGATTCATCGCGCCGACGGCCGAAAAGAGGAAATACCTGTCGTCCTACGAATCGACACGCCAATCGAGATCGACTACTACCTACACGGCGGAATCCTGCCGTATGTACTGCGGCAGTTGTTGGCGGGAACGACGGGGTTCTAGATTGAGATAAGGAAGGAAAGCATATGGAGATACCGAAGCACGTCTCTCAGATTTTGATCGAAGAACTTATTGAGGATTTTCCTGCGCTACATAGTTATAGGTTTATCGACGCAAGGCCGGATATAGATTCAAGTTGGATAACCATTCGCCTCAGAGATTCTCACGGCGTCGAAGTGACACTCAGGATACTGCCGAATGGATCGTTGGCTGGCCACAAGAGCGCCATAAAGAAGGCTTTGATAGCGAACGATCCATCTTTGTTAGAAGTACTGTATGTTAGCCAGAGTATCGAAAGACCTCGCTAATATTCAACGGCTATCATTCGTGTTCTTTGAAAAGAGCATCAGGTAAGCGTTTACTGGAAAATGTCCGGCTGAATCGCGTTCGATAAGCGCGGTTTCATAATTGGTCTTCGCTCCTGCGCTTGCGCGATACCATATTAATGTCACGCCTATGGTTGGCGTGTCGCGAAGATATTCCACGACCACAGCAGCAATCGGCCTTTCGCTTTTGTTGACTGCCGGATAGATGATCCTTTCCCTAATTTCACTCCAATCACCTTCGCGGGCCAAGGCTTCTCTTCGGAAGATGACGGCGGGTACGGGGAAGGTGCTTAAGCTGGGGCTATCTAGATACTTTACGCGAGCATTTCTGATTTTATTGGCCCACAACGGTGGTGGAGCAATAACACCGGCTCGTACTGGAGGGATGTCTTGGCTCGATGGTGGAGTCGGCGAAGGACTCAAACCACTTGCTCGCGCTAATGATTCACCCTGCTGGAAATACGCTAAGGTCGCGATGCCGGTGAGCAGAGAAGACGCGATCAAGACATAAACTATGCGCCGTTTCATTTGTTGTCACCTCTCATTCAATAGTGGAGCAGTTATTATCCGTCACCTTTGTGCGATAGGATCGCGCCAACGGGACACGCCGATTTAGGAATAAATATCTTTTCGATGCCCCACGTCCAGAACGATCACGCGCTTATTGCGATCATCGATTTCGTAGATCACACGGTAATCACCGGAACGAGCTCGCCAACCCTCGCGTCCCGTCAATTTCTTACAGCCTGTTGGACGCGGATTGTCGGCAAGCGTTGAAATCAAGTCTCGTACTCGTGCGTAATTCTGTTTTGGTAGGTTGGCGAGTTCTTTCTGGGCGCGAGGGAGGATGAAGACTTCGTATACCAATTATGAGCCCTCAATTTCTCTAATAGCCTGGGCGAAAGGAATGGGTTCCTCGTTGGAAGCTTTAGCTTCGTCGAATGCACGGATAGCTTCAAGTTCTTCTTGGGCTTCGAGTAGCTCTGAATAACGATTGATGTCCAGAAGAACCGCGGTCTTGTTGCCACCCGCATCGATAACGAATTGTTCACCGTTGGTGCTCATGGGCTCATTATAACAAAGGGATCGGCAAACTGATCATCTAGCGCCTAACTGGTGCAGAGGGCATCACTGAAACATGGTCATCCTTCCTTCCGTATGATCGCTTTGAACGCATCGTTCAAATTTCCTGATCGCAAACTCGCCGGAGAATACGAAGCATGCCTAAGCGAACTACAACGCTGCTTTTCATTATCGGCCTGATCTCAATCGTTTCGGCCTACGTTGCCATTTCCACGCGCACCACGAGCGCTCAAGCTCAGCCTGCCGATAAGCCCATTGAGCAGACGCGAAAGAACATTCAGGTGTTGAAGGGATTGCGCGAGTTTGAGCTTTATCGAGTGATGAATTTCATGGCCGTTTCCATCGGCGAGCAATGCACCTTCTGCCACGTCATTAACGGCAAGGATCCGAAGACCGGCCAGAACAACTGGGTTTGGGAGAGCGATGAGAAGCCTGAGAAGCAGACGGGCCGGCGCATGCTGCAGATGGTTTTGATGATCAATGGATCGAACAAGATTGATTTCACGCAGAACTCGGTTACGTGCTTCACCTGCCATCGTGGACAAACAACGACGGTCGGCTTGCCCTTGATGCCTTTGGCGAAGTCGGGTCATGAGGGAATGAACGATCCGGCTCCGCCGGCGCCGGCATCCCGTACGCGTCCGTCCGTCGAAGAGGTTTTCGCTCGCTATGTTCAAGCGATCGGTGGCACTAATGCGAGCGGCACCAAAACGTTGTTCATGAAAGGAACGCGGGTGGCTTCACAAAACCGCAATGCGTTGAACGAGATTACCCTGTCACTTCCCGACAAGTTACTGATCGTGGCGACTACGCCACAAGGTTCGGTGCGACAGATTCTGGCCGGCGATAATGGTTGGATCTTGAATGGCGCTAATTTGCGAACGCTTAATGCGACTGAAGCTGGGGATGCGCGGCGTAGCCTGGAAGCCGTTTTCGGCATTGTCAAAGTAAGTCACGCGCCAGGAATGCAGCTCGCGGGCCTGGAAAAGATCAATGGACGCGACATGTGGGTGGTCGCTGAATCGACTCCGGAAAAGAGGGTTACTTACGACTTCGATGCGGAGACCGGCCTCTTGCGAAGAAAGACAACCATCAATCACACGTTTGCCCTTCCCATACCTGAGCAAATTGACTTTGAAGATTATCGCGACGTTGACGGCGTGAAAATACCATTCGCGATTCGCAGCTCAGCGATTGATACATACGACAATTGGACGCGCACATTTACAGAGATCAAAAGAAACGTTGCGGTGGATGAGAAGTTATTCGCGAAACCGGAACCATCTAAGTAAACGTTGATCCGGTTTCATGCAAACGCAATCGCTTCGTCCCGTAGGGACGAAATATTTATGGAAAGATATTAGCCCCCAAAGAGGAAGCTCCTTTTAGGAGCGAAAGTAGGACCGGGATATTTCGCTCCTAAAGGAGTTTAGTTCTGTAGTGGTGCGGCGTTCTATAAATATGTCGCTCCTAACGGAGCGAAGAACCTGCGGGTCCGAAGAACCTACGAAGCGAAGGACCTGCCCATCATCCATCATCTCTCCAACGCCTGCCGATCCCAGCCCGCCAAATTCGCTCCCGCTTCATAGGTGCTCTGGCAGAAATCCATCAACACTTCTTCCGGTGAAGACGATTGCCGCACGGCGTCGTAGGGTAGGAAGAATTCATTCACGTCTTTTGAATAGAAAGCTGCTTCGGGTTTGACTTTCGCTTCGCCAAAGCCCGCAGGCTCGGGCGCGGCGTAAGCGTAGAATGCAGCCTGGAAGCCGTTGCCGCCCGGCCACCATCCATGACTAATCACTTCGTGTGAATAAGCTTCGACCGTGATCTTATCGGCGCCTTCACGCGGCGGCGCGGAACGACCAGAGAAGCGGGTTACCGCATGATCGAAGCTGCCCCACCAAAAATGCACGGGGCTGACCTTGCCGATGAAGTGCGAACGAAAATCCTTGAAGACAGCATCGATCGAAACCAGCGCGCGCCAAAAGCGATTGACATAGTCAGCGTCGTAGGACTTATGAACTTGATCCTGATCGAACGGAATCGCTTCGCGCACGGCTGAGAAAGGGGAGGGAACTTCAACCGGGGTGGTCCAAATCTTCACGTCGATGCCCAGCGCATGGAGAGCGCTCATCAATTCTTTATAGAAGTCAGCAACTGTTTGCGACCGCAGATCGAGTGTGGTCACCGCCCCGTCGTTGCATTCGATACGCAGCTTGTGATCGATGAAATCGAATTCGATCTCGAAGATGCGATCGTCATAAGCCATCGGCGAAGTCGTCATCCCGCGCGCGGAGATATACAGCGGCACATTCCACCAGTGATTGACGAGCGGCGTCAGCTTCATCCGAATCTTGCC
>DATLVM010000126.1:0-9750 GCA_035577445.1 Pyrinomonadaceae bacterium | reverse complement strand
CACATCGAGCGATCATGGGCAAAGGGCCTCCTCAGATAATGCGGCGAATACTAACGCCGCGCTTTGTGGGTCGTCAACGCCGGTAATCAGGCATTCAGGGCTGAGTGACGCATGAAAACATTCGCGGGCAAGCGCTTCGTCGTGCCCGGCAGTTTCAGCGATCGCTTGAGGGCGAAATCAAACAGCAGAGGATTGTAGTCGTAAATCTCATTCAGGCAACCGCGCTCTTCCGTCGTGATGTAACCAGCTTTTTCCAGCGCGCCGGTGCGGATCAGGAAATTAATCGCCGGCAGAGGATAGTCGCTGCCATTCACCAGCCGCTCATGCAAGTCTTCGCGTTTGAGAATCGTTCGCATGTAACCGGCGCGGTTGTATTGAGTCATCGCCGAAATGTCTGCGAATAACAATCCTTCGTATTTCTTTTCGCTCATCAAGCGCAGGAAGAGGTCGAAGTTCGCGACTCGCTTTCGATCCTTGTCATCAAGATCTTCGTTGTGACCCAGCCCGGCACAGTGGGCGATGATGACTTTCACGCCGTGATCCAAAGCCCGACGCAGCAGCAGCGGATTGCCGAGCTTTTGATCTTCCTCAGCTTCGACGGCCTTCTCTTCGCCGCCGTGGCTCAACAGCACAAGGTTCAGCTCGCGCATCTTGGCATAGAACGGATCGCACCGTTCATCTGATGGATCGATGCCCATCGCGTTCGGCAGCCACTTAACGATTCGCGCGCCGAGTTGCGCGCCCTCATCCAAATCTTTCAGCGCATTCAAACGGTAGGGATTGATGGAGATTACCGGCGCAAACAGATCGGGGTGCGCCGCGACCAGATCAAAAACGTAATTGTTCGGTACGTAGAACTCGGTCTTTCCCAGGTTCGCCGATCCATCGCGATCGTAGTTCTTATCGAACGCGAGCAAATTATATTTGCCGTGACCCTCGATGGTGCTGACGATCCTCACCAAACGCGAGATCATTTGATCGTCGGCGCGACCTTCATCAGCGACGCCACCGGCGCTGAGATAGACCTTGAGTTTCGCTCGATGAAGAGGATGCCGCCAGGTGCGCATCTTCGGATTGACGAAAGTCCCATTCGTGCCGGTGCCCAGACCCGCAACGTGCGTGTGATAATCAACTAACCTGCTTGAATCGACATCATCAAAAGAACGCTTGATCAAATCGCCGGCCTTCGGGCTGAGCCGTCCGATCTCTTCGGGTTGATGTTTGAAGCTGCCGGCAAAGGAATGAACGAGGCACATGTGCGCTACCTTATAAAACAAAACCACCGGCAGCGTCGAGCCACCGGTGGTCCTGGCTTTCGAGTTAATGCGACTGACTACTGCTGGCCGAAGCGCTTCCGATACTCGGCCGAGTTCAGGAACGCCTTGACCATTTCCGCGGCTTTGTAGTCGCCGTTAAACGAATTCAGCTTGTTCAGCCAGAAGTTGTAGCCATCAAAATTCAGACTCGCTTCCGGCGCTGCGTCCGGATTCCTTCTCAGGTATCCGATGTACTGCATCAACACGAACGCGCGATTCGTCTCTTGCTTTTGGAACAGCGCGTTATCCGCAATTTTGCGGAGCACGCTCGCGCGCAATGCCGGGTCTGACGAGTTCGGCGAAAGCTCGGCAATGAGAGCCGACCGTTGCGAGTCTGTCAGCACATTTCCGGCGTTGCCGTTCAGAGTATCCACGAATGCAGTGGCGCTGGTTACGCCGGGATACCTGTTCAAGAATGCCGAACGCTGCACGAACGCGAGCGCGAACGCAGACTTGTTGTTATCAAGCTGCGTCTGCCAGGCGCCTTGTCCGACGATGATGTTGCCGCGGATATCCTGGCTGTCGCGCATGAAGTTCGTGAACCTCACGGGGACCGGTATCGACGGCGGATTGATATCACCGAAGGCCGTCTTGTAAATGCGCTCGACAAAGTAGCCGGTGTTCTGGAATTCAATCGAAAGGAAGAACGCGGCTGAAGTGTCCACGCGGAAAGTCTCGATACACTGGTTTAGCGAAAGGTTGGGCGGACGCCGCGTCAGATCCTGGCACTTGTTGATGTTGTCCATCCAGAAAGCGAGACCTGCCGGATCGGGTTCCCGGTTAAGGAAATCGTGATAGTGCTGGCGCACGAAGTCTTCCGTGTCATCTGGCGTGATCGAATCGGTGGTCTCATCCTCAACGATCGTCACGGTGGCGCTGGAATCAGACGGCTGGCCGAAACCAGCACCGCCGGTCGGATTCGAGAGCGTCAAAGTAAATGTTTCGTTGCCCTCGAGGAAAGCATCCTGGCTAATAAGCACGTTGAAGGTCTTGGACGTTTCCCCTGAGGCAAACGTAAGCGTCCCCAACGCGGTAGTGAAATCACATCGAGGTATGGCAACTCCGCCTGGCGTCGCACAGGGCAACACTGAGGTTGCCGCGCTGTCGTCAGGCGTTGCGTAATCGACATTCACCGCCGGTTCAGTGTCTCCGCTGCGAGTGACGGTGATGGTGATGAACTTGCCGCTTTCGTTAACGTTGTAGTTCGGCTGACTGAATTTGATCACCGGTCGGTTAGTTACAAATTGGTCGGGTGAAAGCGTGCCAGTGCTGCCTCCGAACAGGGCGTCTCCGCTGTAGACGGCGCTGATGGTGTGCGTGCCGGCCGTCAATGAAGACGTCGTAAAGGTGGCCTGGCCGCTGGCATTCAAGGTCACAGGTGTTCCAAGATTGTTGACGCCGTCCTTGAATTGAACTGTTCCGGTTGGCGCACCGCCCGCGGAAATAACGGTCGCGGTAAACGTAACGCTCTGTCCCAGAAGCGACGGGTTGAGCGATGAGCTTACGGCCGTTGATGTGCTCGCGGTGTTCTTTAACGAGAAGGTTGCGGTCAGCGAAGGTCCCACGATGGTTGCCGTGACGTTGTAAGTTCCGGCGACACCATTGGCGGTGAATGTCGGCGCCGTAGCCACGCCGCTGCCATCTGTCGTAACCGTATTGGATCCTGAGAATGATCCGCTGGCGCCACTGGCGGGGGCCGCGAAAGTAACCGACACACCGCCGACAACTACATTGGATTCCTTAACAGTTGCCTTGAGCGCGGTGCTGAATGCCGTGTTGATGGCGGCGCTCTGTGGCGTGCCCGCGGTCGCTGTGATGGTGTAATTAACTTCGACAGCGCCAATATCGACGGCCGATCCAATCACGCGCGGAAAGCCGCTGCCACGTTGGTCTGTGGTAATCGGATTCCCGTTGTCTACCGCCAGCGTACTGTTACCGGCGTTCAGCGCAGGGCTGTTTGGTAAAAGCCGATGAGTCTGCGTGGGCCCGCCGTTATTTGCGAGCGAGAGCAATTTCGGGTCGATTGGTGAAGCTGCCGTGCCGATCTGATTTCCGTTAACGCCGTTGCTGATACCAGCCGACAATCCTGTGTCAACGCCGATCAGATTATTAGAGCTGGCACCATCGAGCGGACTCGGGTCGATGTCCAACGGCGTCGCCGGATTATCTGGTCGAATGTAAACGTCATCATTAGTTCCAGACGAGTTAAGGCTTTCAGATTTCCCGGCTGAACCGTTGGGGACTACTGCTTCACCGGCGGCCCGGAAATTTCCGGCAATCATCGTGTTGTTTAGGGTGAGGTTAGAGCTGCTCACCTGGGCCAACCCACCACCCAAACCTTGGTCATTAGCGTCTGCATCAGCGAGGTTATTTGTAATCGTCACGTTTGTCAGCAACGCGGTTGAGTTCCCACAATTGAGGATGCCGCCGCCATCGCCGTCTGAGTTATTGCCCGAGATCGTGCTGTTGATAACAGTCAGGCTGCCTGCTGAACCCCCTCCTTCGCTGTCGATCGCGCCGCCCTCGGCTCCTGATCCGACCGCTTTGTTTCCCGTGAACGTGCAGCTTCTGAGCGTCAAATCACCCTGGTTGTAGATGGCGCCACCGAAAGACGCGCTACCGTTCGCGAAGGTCAGATTCGAGATCGAAACACTCTTGCCATTAAGGACGTGAAAGATCCGGCCGGTTCCATTCCCATCGATCGTCAGCGCCACGTTGGGACCCGTGATCGCCAGGTCTTTATCGATGACAATCTCTCCGCCGGTTAACGTGATCGGGCTGGTAACGCCGCTGAAGGTAATAGACGTTCCCGGACACGCGTCCGCAATCGCCTGGCGCAGCGAACCTGCGCCACTGTCAGAGTTCGTGGTAACGACATGCGTCGCCGCGCAGACCGTGAACACAGTGGCGTCCGCGCCACCGGTGGCAGGGTCGTCGGTCATCGTGGTGGCTTCATTCGCGCCGTTCCCGTCCGCGTCATAGTTGATCGTGCCTCGGTTTGAAACGGTCTGGCCTTCGGTTCCGGCGTGGATAGTTGCGGTGATCGTGATGGACACGGACTCGCCGCTCGGGATTGCTCCATTCCACGTTACTGTATTAGTGCCGGTGTTCGCGGATGCGGTACCGCCCGATGCGTCAGCAGATACGAGCGTCAATTGCGACGGCAACACATCAATGAACTCGTTGCCGGGGTTATCTAGTTGGTCTGACGCGCCGGTGTTCTTAATGCTTATTTCATACGTGGCGGTTGAGCCTGGCGTCTTAGTTCCGCTGACGCTCTTCAATCCTGACAGCAAGGCCGGAGAGAGCGCGGTTGTGTTAGCCATGCCGCTGTTATTGCCGCCGTTCGGATCGAACGTGGAAGACGTGGCCGTGGCGGTGTTGCTAATCGTCGAACCGGCGGGCGTGCCGGCAGCGATAAGCACGTTAAGCGTGAACTGCGCGCTACCGACAGGTAATGAAGCAATCGAGCAAGTAACGGGTCCATTACTACCGGCTTCGGGCGTCGCGCAGGACATGCTCGGCCCCGTGTTCTGATTCAATGAAAGAAACAATAGCGAGGACGGCAGGGTGTCGCTCCAGGAAGCGTCCGCCGCAGCGTCTGGGCCTGAATTGGTGATCGTGATGGTATAGCTGATCGTAGAGTTGACATTCCCTGACGATGGCCCAGTCTTGGTGATGCTGAGATCGGCGCTGGCGGTTGGAGCAATCGTCGTTCGCTTAGATTCGGCGGGAGATCCCAGTAGACAAAAGACAACTAAAGCTAATAAACCAACCAGGTATACCTTTTTCATGTGAATATCACAGGAGACGTGTCAGGAGGCGAGCCGGGGACAGCGGTGGCACATCTTCGTCAATCAATTTTTTAAGAGCGCGGCGAATGTAACACGGATGGTCCGGCTTCTCAATATTCAGGAGTGCGCGTGAACCGGGCATCATATTCAACTCCAGACGACTATTCTGCTCGCCCGGTCTGGCGAGCGGCGCCAAGGAAGTCCATCAATTCATCCGCAGTCGGCAGGGTTGCCCGCCCACCTAACGCGCGGCACTTCAAAGCCGCCACCGCGTTGCCGAGTTTCATGCACGTTTCCAACTCGTCATCGCACAGCATTCCGTAAATGAATCCCGCATGAAAAGCATCGCCGGCGCCCGTCGTGTCGCGACAACCGCCGGGTACTGCGAACGACGGCGACTCGACGAACTGCCCATCGCAGTGGACGATCGCACCGCGCGCGCCCAACGTCGCACCCACGATCGCACAGCCATAGCGAGACTGAATTTCAAGCAACGAGGAACGAAGATCGCCGATGCCCGTCAACCGCTGCGGGAATTCAGATGACGTGACGAGGACGTCGATCAGCGGCAGCAACTCCGGCAGGCCTTCATAGATGTTGTCGATGTCCGCCGTGACTATGGCCCCGGCGTTATGGGCAGCGCGCGCCATCACCGCGCACGCTGGTGGATCGTGGGCGTCGAGATGAAGAATACGGCCACGTGATGCGAGTTCGGTGGGCGCTTCATCAACTCGATATGAGAGGCGTTCATCACGATCCCAGATAATCGTGCGCTCGCCTGAACGCTCGTCGATAATGATGAAAGCAATCTGATTGTCGGCGCCTTCGATCGTCTCGACATAATCGAGGTTTATGCCTTCGTATTCGAGTGACAGCAAACCGAAACGCCCGTCTTCATCCGAACCAAATCGACCCCCGTAAGCTGTACTCATCCCCAGCCGCTGCAATGCGACCATCGCGCTGGCCGTTTGACCGCCGGCGGACTTTTCGTATTCCTGGAAGCGGATCTTTGTATCGAAGTCAGGGTAATGCGGCACGACGATCAAGTGATCGACAGCGTTCAGGCCGAAGCCAACGGCGTCGAATTCAGCCTGCGAAGAAATCTTAAAAGGAAGCTTCATCCAACCGGCGTGATAAAGGCGCTCGTGAGGAGTTTATACGAAAGGTCAACGCGAAGCAGAGTTCAAACCGCAATCGCGATTTCCGAAGTCGGATCAAGCGGGAGGTTCCGTCCCTGGGGATTTCTTAAGCGAGTGCAAACGAAGGCCCAGCAGGATTGGGTCGAGCCTGCTGGTCCTTGTTGCTTGAGGGTCAATTTACATACCCAGGCGGATTCTGTCTTCCACCAGCATTTTGTCGGTCTCGTCGAGAGTCGCGCCCGCGTCGTTAAGAATCTGGTCGGTGGTTTTGCCGCTCTGTTCCTGGATATGTTTGATTAAGGCGGCAACTGCCGCCACGATTTCCGGCGCCGCTCCGGCGCCAGGCACAAGAGGGCCCGCCAGGGGAATTAGTTTTGTGAGAACGTCGAGTAAATTATCCAAGATGTCACCTCCATAGTTTTCGTCAGAACCGTAGTCAGAAGCCTGTGACGCATCTGCTAACACAAACCAGCACCGGCAATAATGGCTGACGCCGCGGTAATCGTGGTGAAGACGGTCGTAAGTTTAGATTTAGCGTCAGCATCCTCGATAGGCAATAACCCGTTGTTATTCAAGTCGGTTAATGCCGACGACACCGTATTGAACAAGCTGCAGAGCGTGGCTTTGGTCGCCGGATTCGGATCGGCCTTCAATCTCTTGATTTCATTCAGGAACGCTCTATCAGCCGTATTTGCCTTTTGGAGCAGGTCTGTCAATGCGATTTCACGATCGCGCGAGAGCTTGCCTGAGGTTCCGAGTTCTCGCTTGATCTTGGTCATGGTGTTGAGCGCAGCAGCGATGTCGTCGGACGCCTTGGCCGCCTTTCTATAAGGATCCGACACCCCACCACCGCTATCGCACTTAAACGAGAATGCGGTGAATGACAGCAGCAATAGCAACGCAACTAATGCTTTTTTTGATTTCACGGTATGCCTCCTTCGTGACCTGATAAGGTCGGTGTGAGTAACCCTTGAGCCGTTGAATGAATGGATGGGTCGTCTGGAGTCGCCGGGGATTGACACCATCCGCAAACATCTGCGAGGTGGCCGCTATTCTATTGGAAGAGTGTCGATTGTCAAGATTTGCGTATGACGTTGCGCTCGCCTTGTAGTTTGCCCTGCGGGATTGCGATAAGATATTTCATCAAAGATTCACTTGTCGTAAACCCCGTGACTCTCAACGAAAAACTCAAAGAAATCCCGCGTTCGCCCGGCGTGTATCTTCACAAGAACGCGGAAGGAAAAATCATCTACATCGGTAAGGCCAAGAACCTGCGCAATCGCGTGCGCTCGTATTTTCAATCTGGCCGGCGCGGTGAATTCAGTTACGGCATCAAGACCGAAGAACTCGTCAATCAGATCGCGGATTTTGAATTCATCGTCACCGACACCGAAGCCGAAGCTTTCATCCTCGAAGCGTCACTCGTCAAGCAGCATCAACCCTATTTCAATTACAAGCTGAAGGACGATAAGTCTTATCCGCACCTGAAGCTGACCGTCAACGAGCCGTTTCCGAAATGCGTGATCACGCGCCGTATTCAAAACGATGGCGCACTTTACTTTGGTCCATTCCTGCCGGCATCGATGGCGCGCCGCACTATTGATCTCATAAACCGGACGTTCCAATTACGCACCTGCGACATCGAGATCGACGGCAAAGCGCCGCGCCCTTGCCTTGAGTATCACATCAAGCGATGTCTGGGCCCCTGCGTGAAAGGCTTGTGCACGCCGGAAGAATATCAGGAAGCCGTGCGCGATGTGCGCATGCTGCTGGAAGGCCGCAACACGGAACTCGCGGGCCTTTTGGAAGATCGCATGCTGCACGCTTCGGAAGGAATGCGATATGAGCTCGCGGCAAAGTATCGCGACCTGCGCAAGACGGTCATCAAGCTCTCCGAGCAGCAAAAGATGGCGACGACGAGCGAAAGCGACATCGACATCTTTGGTTACTATCGCGAAGGCAAGCGGTTGGCGTTGCAACTCTTCACCATGCGTGAGGGCGACATCGTCGGGCGGCGCGAATTTTTCTGGGAAGATCTGCCGGAAGACGATTTCAATCCGGCGAGTTTCGTTGGCGAAGTACTGATGCAGTACTACAGCAGTTCCGATGCGACATCGGTTCCCGCCGCGGATCTGCAAACCCACGAGGTGCGCACTTCGTTTCTGCCGCGCGAGATTCACGTACCCGTAGATTTCGAAGATCGCGAACTGCTTGAAAGAGTCTTGAGCGAGCGCCGCGGTCGTCGCGTTCACATTCTCGCGCCCCAGCGCGGCGAAAAGCGCGACATGATCGACCTCGTCGAGAAGAATGCGAAACTCGCCTTCGAACAGCGCTTCCGTGTGCTGAAGCCCGACATGAAGCGTGTGCTCGAAGAGATGCAGGAAACGCTTGAGCTGCCGCGCTTCCCCGCGCGCATCGAATCGTTCGACATCTCGCACATTCAGGGCGCCGAGAATGTGGCGGGCCTGGTTGTCTGCGAAAACGGAAAGATGAACCGAAACGAATACCGCAAGTTCAAAATTCGTTGGACAGAAGGTGCAAACGACTTCGCTTCGATGCACGAAGCGGTGCTGCGGCGCTATCGTCGCGTGCGAGATGAACAGAAAGAGTTGCCTGACTTGATCATGATCGATGGCGGCAAAGGCCAGCTTAACGCCGCCGCCGAGGCGATGCGCATGCTCGATCTCGAAGCCGTGCCGATGATTGGCGTGGTCAAGCCGCCGCTGCATCACAATCAGGTTGCGTACCTGCTCGTCAAAGGGCGCGAAGATGAACCCATCTATCTCGATTCATATTCACAGGTGCTGCGCCTAATTCAGATGATTCGCGACGAGACGCATCGCTATGCGGTCACCTATCATCGCAAGCGTCGCGAGCTGCGCGACTTTACTTCGGAGTTGTCGGCGATTCCCGGCGTGGGCGAGAAGAGAAAGACGAGACTGCTGCGTCACTTCGGATCGATTCACAAAATCTCAGAAGCGAGTATTGAAGAACTCGCGCCGTTCGTCGGCAAGAAAACTGCAAACGAAATCGTCGAGCACTTTGCGCGGCAGAGGGCGTTGGCTGAAGGCGCAAGTGCGGCGTAAGAAAAGTTTCATTTCTTACGTAGAAGAAGGCGCTGAGGAACCAACCATATGAAGAAGTTTTATAACATTAACAGCAAACCATCTGATACACTTCGCGTTCTCAAAGACCGTTAAACTCAGGAGTCTAGATGGCAATCTACGCGTTTTGGAATAACAAAGGAGGCGTTGGCAAGAGTTATCTCACCTTTCAGGTGGCGAGTGAATACGCAAGAATACACGGTGAACGAAAGATTCTTGTCATAGATCTTTGTCCTCAAGCAAACGCGTCCGGGATGTTACTAGGAGGAATGAGCACAGGCGAAAAGGCGCTCGATCTTCTCAGTAGTCGAACTCTACGTCAGACCATTTCTGGTTACATCGAGGATCGAATCAGCAGTCCCTACGTTAATCCGAAAACTGGCGCGAATTTCGTGAT
>DATLVM010000125.1:0-3843 GCA_035577445.1 Pyrinomonadaceae bacterium | reverse complement strand
GATCAGGAGGAACCTTGGAAACCCGGCGGGACTTCTTGATCCGGTCGCTACCGCTCTCGGTTCTGACACAGAAGTGACGCCCCTGATCCCCGAAGGTTCTGCTTGATTAGTTAAGTAGGTTATTGCCGTTTCAACGCTTTTCCTTCGTAATTCGTGCGAAAGCCGTTGAAACGGCTGCTGGGTTATAGACCGTGTGCGAATCACCGCGCTGAAGTCGCGGTGTGAATGAAACCGCCAAACTGCACCGGTACCTGCTCGCAAATGCTAATCGTTCGCTTCTACGACAACCTGTTTCTTCTCACGATTACGAACGATCGTTAACGTGTGCTTTCTCTGTTGCCTGAAGGCGGGATTGACTATCCAGCCTCCGCCGCGAAGCGCGCGACCGTCAATTGACTCAATCACATCACCTTCACGAATGCCACCTTTGCTCGCGGCGCCGTTCGTCTGAACCATCAGCACGAGCAGCCCATTTTGCGCGCCCATCTGCAAAGCGGCTTGCTGCGTCAACGGCCAGGTCTGCAACCCGAACGTTTGCAAATCCATGAAGGGCGCGCGCGGAATACGCGGCATCTCGAAATTCATTTCAAAAGGCGCAAACGATCCGCCGAGCGTAACTGGAACTGAAAAAGGCGCCGCGGCATCAGGACGCTTAACCGTGAATTCAACGCGCTCGCCGGTACCGGCTTCACCCAACAGCCGCGAAAACTGTTCGGCGTTCTTCACTTCAGTTTGATTCACGCGAACAATGACGTCGCCCGGCCGTAGTTTGGCGAGGGCCGCCGGCGTTTGCGGCATTACCGAGGTGAGGAGAATTCCAACTTGATCATCAAGCAGACCCTTCACCTGATCGTTCCGCCAGCCGCGCGCGAGAAACGCTGCTTGAGCCGCCAGCTCAACCGGCTCACCGCTGATTCCGAGCAAGGGCCGCGGCACGCTGCCTTGGCGAGCGAGCACGCGTCGCGTCGCCGCGCGGATAACGTCCGCTGAGGCGATCGTGGCCTTGTTGTCTTCGATCGATTCGACGATGCCGATGGTTGCGCCAGCCTGATCGCAGGCCACGCCGCCGATGACACCTGGCGATAAGTTGCCGCCGCGCACTTTCAATTTTTGCGGCGCGCCGTCTTCGTTTCGAACGACATCGGAAACAGTCGCGGTGAGTTTGCCAAGCTTCACGTAAGTGATGCGCGTGGTGGCTTCGCGTTCCGGCGTCGTAGGCTCAGGCGCGAAGATCTGAATTCCGGCACCCGTTGAAATCGTTGCGGGCGATTCTTTTCGCGTGTCGATGGTAACCAATCCGGTCAGTTGCAGGATCGATAAACCTGTCTGCGCATCAAGCCCGATCAGGCGCGCACGCAACTTCCTGCCGTCCGCGGTGATCACCGTCAGGTCAGGCTCAGGCGTGCGCACAAAGGTGAAAGCGCTGGTGGTCGCGGCCCGGGCGTTCACTTCCGGAAAGAACTTTTCAAATTCAGTTGTTTCGATTTCGGCAGCAGCCTGGGGTAGGCGCGCAGCAATAGTCTTGCCGTCATCCATCGCCCATCCGGCAATAATGCTTGCGTGCGCGTCGCCCATTAAGGTCTTGGGATCGATCGTCTCAATGACGCCGCCCTCGCCTGCTTGCCGCCGCAGCAGACGTAACATCTTCACTCCACTAAGACGATGAATAATCGTGACCACCTGCGGCGCAACCTGCGAATCGCCCCGAATAACCGTGACGCGCGCGGGCGGCGTGGGAACGCGTCTCCGCGGCGCGGTGGCTTCGGTCGTGCCTGCCTGTGGCGCAGCTTGAGGCACAGTAGTCGCGGCGGGTTCTTGCGCAAACACAGCAACGCAAATCGAGAACATCAGAATAATGAAGCTCAGAAAATGAAATGAAATGCGATTACGCATACTGCTCTTGAGTGATTACCAATCCCTCGTGTTCGTCATGCTCACCGGTGTGGTCCTGTCGGTCCATCGCTGCGAGCCAAAGCTAACCGGCGGCAGAAGTATCTTGCGCGAACCACCCTTTTCGTCATAGACCGTGACCACCATCGGTTTGACCGGGGCCGTCAGCGAAACCTCACCGGCGCGATCGCTCATTTGAAAACTTGGCGCGCGCGAAGTATTGAAGTCGGAAGACTGCGGCGCGCTCGCAATCGACGAACTCTTCGTCGAATTCCTGCGCGACACACTTGCCAGCTTTTGATCTTCGATGGACAAATCGCGTCCCTTAGGAGTTTCGGCCGCCGGTGTAACCTGATTCTCTTTTACTCCCGCCTGTGCAGTTGTGTCTGCCGGTGTTGCCGGATTCGGCGGAGCAGGTTGACTGCTCGCAGTTGGCGTCGCAGGTTGTTCTGAACGTTGATTCATCCAAACCAGCCCGCCGACTACCATCACTATCAGACCGGCGAAAGCGATCGCCGGCGTGCTCATAAACAAACGAAAAATCGATGGCGGCGCTGAACGCTGAACCTGTTCGCGGGCAATCCGCGCGCGCAGACGCAGGTCGAAATCGGCCGGCGCCGTTACCGGCTGGAGGCTGCCCACTAACTCGCGCAGCCGCGTTCGCTCTGCGCGAAACGCAGCGCAACTCGCGCATCCGATTACATGCGACTCTGAACTTTCGCTCAGGCGCCGGCCCAATTCCGATTGATCGATTTCCTGCCGCACGCTGCGGCATTCATTGCTGTTCATACTTCACCACCTAAACGTAATGGCGCATCTTGTCGCGCAGAAAATTTCGGGCGCGATTGATGCGCGACTTCACTGTGCCTTCGCTGGTCGCCAAAATCTGGGCGATCTCGTCATAGCTCTTGCCCTCAACATCGCGCAGCACCAGCGGCGCGCGATACTTGTCAGGCAAAGTTAAAATCGCGCGCTTCACAACTCGGCGCTGCTCTGCATCGACCAATTCAGCATCCGCCAGAGGCCGCTCATCAGGCGCGTCGAAATCTCTAACTTCCTCACCTTCGCCCGAACTTAACAAGCCGGTTAGCGAAACCAACCGTCGCCGCTTGCGCTTGCGCAACTCGCTAATCGCGAGGTTGGTGGCGATCCGATAAATGTAAGTCGAGAACGCGTGCGTCGTTTGATACCGTCCTGCCGCGCGATAAACGCGCAAGAAAGTTTCCTGAGCCAGATCCACCGCGCCGTCGTAATCGTTCGTCATCCGATAGATGTAACTCGTGATTTGATTTCGATACCGCGCGACCAGCTCCGCGAACGCGTCTTCGTCACCCGCCAGCGTCCCTTCCAGCAGCGCGTGGTCAGAAGCTTTCTGAGCGACCACAGGCGCTGCCATGGCCGTCGCGAAATTCAAATCCTCAATCGAACTTAGCGTTCTCATCGGGCAGGAAGGGCTCTTCGAGTCGTAACGCAAACTTTAGTTTGCGCTCTCCGCAAGCTAAAGCTTGCGTTACGATTCAGCCGGAATTATAACCTCAGCACGGCTGCTTCGGCAGTTAGACACGCAATTTTGGGGGAGAAGTTCCGGAAAGTTACAGTCGCGGCGTCAAATGAAGCGGGGAAAAAGACTATTTGACATTGGATATTTGAGATCTGTCATTTGTCCATTTCAAACAAGCAAAGCAAACGCGACCGAATTCTGATCGCAAGCTTAACAGCGGGATTGGCGCTTTGATCCACACGAAATGACCAAATCTCAAATCTCAAATGCCAAATAATCTAAGGATTGGTCGAAGCCGAAGCTGCACCCTCAGCCTGAAACATCGAATCTTCCATCTTCACGCCGTACTGCACGGTCAGGATGCGGGTCTCGATCGTCAGCTTGCCGTCTTCGAAGAGCACGGTACGATAAGGAACCTGGGTGCCCTGGGCGATCCGATAATCGTAGAAACG
>DATLVM010000124.1:0-3601 GCA_035577445.1 Pyrinomonadaceae bacterium | reverse complement strand
CGCGGCGATGTGATCGCCGACGGCGTTCTGCCTCTCAGCCATCGCGGCCTGGAACGCGGCTTTGTCGGCGGCCAGGTCTTCAAGGAAATCGGGCGGCAGTTCGTGTGCGATCAGGTCTGCTTTCAAGGGCAGCGCGTTGGTCGCGTAAGTGCCGGCCATCTGGAAGAGCTGCTCGTCATTGTTACGCGGCGGGTAAGGAAACTTTTCCTCCACGCCCAGGACCTTAGCAGCTTCGCGAATCGCGATGAGATCCTCGAGTAAGTTATCTCGCGCGTCGTTGATTGTCTGAGTTCCTTGTTTCGCTTCGCTGCGGCCGGAGCCGAACGCCGCGGCTTTCTGCTCGACTTCAATAACCGCAGCCTGCAAGTCAGCGAACAACTGGCGCGCGGCGCCGCCTACAGAAAAGTCATTGACGTTCTGCGCAAAGGCTTCGCGTGATCGGACTAGCATCGCGTGAGTAAGACCGTCTGTGTCTGTCATTTTGGAGCTCCTTTCTTATTAGGGTTTAGGGGATAGGGGGTAGGGTGTCAGAAGCCCGACCGTCAAGGAGGGCAGCTGGGAGTGACCAGTGACGAGTGACAAGCGCCGAGCAACCGGCGATTGTTAGATTTCCTTTGTATTGCTTGTCATTCGTCACTGGTCACCAGTCACCTAAAAGGCAGTGACAAGCGCCGAGCAACCGGCGATTGTTTGATTTCCTTTGTATTGCTTGTCACTCGTCACTGGTCACTAGTCACTCAAAAGGCCCTCCCTAACGGGCGGGCTTCTGACACGGCGAGTCAGGCATCACGATCTAAACCCTACCCCCTATCCCCTAAACCCTGTCCTGTTGATTGTTTCACTTCGCGATCGTGGAAGATCGTGAGGTGTTTCCGCGTTACGAGTTGACCGGCTGGGCAATTCCGGGTGTGCCGGCTAGGAAACGATTTTGTCCGGTGGCGACGGTACGGACCCTGCTTGATGGCGGGATTTTATCACCATCGCGGAAGGCTTGGTAATGTTTTTTGCGAGGCTATTGGAGCGCACGCATCCTGCGTGCGGGCCGCGGGCATCCTGCCCGCATCCGGAACGCAACCGGCAAGGATGCCGGTGAACCGCAGGCAGGGATGCCTGCGATCCTTACCTTTTGCTCAATGTTTTTGAATTTCCGCACGTTGTTTTAGAGTTTCTGCGTCTTGTTTTGTCGTTTCTGCACGCTGTTTTGTAATTTTCGCACGTTGCTTTGGCGTCTTCGCACGTTGGCCTGGAGTTTTCGCACGTGGTTTCGCCATCGTCGCACGCTGTTTTGGCGTCATCGCACGCTGTTTTGCCGTTATCGCACCTTGTTTTGCCGGCAGTGCACCTTGTTTTGGAACCGGTGCACGTTGTTTTGGGGTCGGTGCACTTTGTGAAGGCGTCGCCGCAAGCTGTTTTGGCATCTGTTGAGGCATAGCGCCTTAAAGCGTGACGACAGAACTTTCTCCGGCTAGCCGTTCGTTACGGCTTGTAACGCTTCCAACAAAGTGAATCTGCCTTCATAGAGAGCTTTTCCAGCGATTACGCTATCGATGCCGCAATCGCTCGCGCGTTTCAACCGCTTTAGGTCTTCAAGTGAGGAAACTCCGCCGGACGCGGTTACCTTCAGTCCAGACTCAGTCGCGATCTTACAGGTCTGTTCGATGTTTGGGCCGTTCAACGTGCCGTCACGCTGCACATCGGTATAGACAATTCGTTCGACTCCGATCTCCGCTACTCGACGCGCGAGAGACACTGCACTCAATGGCTCTTGTCTCTCCCAGCCGCGCGTGACAACTTGCCCTTCGCTGGCGTCAATGCCAACAACGATGCGGTCACGCGCGTGATGGATCATGGCTTCCAGGGTTTCGATTGACTCCGCAGCCACAGTGCCAATGACCACTCGCATCACACCGAGTGCGATCGCCTGCTCGACAGCTTGCACGCTTCGGATTCCCCCTCCCATTTGGACGGGAACATCTATCGAGCGAATGATCTGACGTAACGCGGCACGATTGTTTGAATTCTCTTCTGAGAAAGCTGCGTCCAGGTCGACAACATGAATCAGTTGCGCCCCATCTTTCTCAAAGTTCTCTGCGACCTTTAGCGGATCACTATCGTAAACCGTGGCGGCGTCTTTGCGCCCTTGCGTGAGGCGGACGCATTTACCGTTTCTGAGATCGATGGCGGGAATGACTAGCATGGAGACTCTAGGAGTTGCGAATGGTTTCCATCGTCTCATCATAGAGTGAGCCGTTGGTTGAAACCGCATTTCCTCCATGAATGGTGCGGTGACCCTGCCAATTCGTAAACGTCCCGCCCGCTTCTTCAAGGATTGGGAGCAAAGCCGCGCAGTCCCAAACATTCATTACGGGATCGAGCATGACATCGGCTCGACCGGTAGCTACCAGGATGTGCCCATAGCAATCGCCCCAGGTGCGCCGGGCAGTTGCTTTTCGCTGCAGCGCTGCGGCAGCTCGACCAAATCCATGCCGCTCACAGCTCCCAAAGTCTGTCGCTAAGAGCAGCGCCTCACTCAACGATTGAGTTGCGGAGACTCGCGCGGGCTCGCCATTCCAAAAACAGCCCAGTCCCCGAGCCGCATAGACAAGCTCATCCAGGACGGGGAGATTAACTACGCCGAGCGCGGGCTCAGCTGCTATCTCCAAGCCAATGAGCACACCGAATAATGGTACGCCATGAACGAATGAGTAGGTGCCGTCTAATGGATCGATTATCCATCGCCTCGCCGAAGTCCCCGGACGTTCGTTCTCTTCCTCACCCAGGATTCCGTCATCAGGAAACCTATCTTCGATACTCTCGCGGATGAGTCTCTCCGCTTCACGATCGGCGGCGGTGACAAAAGAACCATCGGCTTTGCGCTCGACGGCCGATGACTGGCGAAAGTACCGGCGCGTGATGTCGCCGGCTTCGCGGGCTAGCATGACTGCGAAATCCAGCAGGCCCTTTAGATTTGCGCCTTCTTCGTTCATTCCCTGGCCATACTCTTTTCTTTATGACGTGCCACCAGTTCGTCTCGTACTTCATCGAGCGAGACGCCTCGTGCGACCAGAAGCACCATCAAATGATAAAGCAAATCAGCAGTCTCAGAGATCAACGCGGACTTGTCTTCGTTCTTGGCAGCGATAATAGTCTCACTTGATTCTTCGCCTATCTTTTTGAGTATCTTGTCCAGCCCCTCCTGGAACAGGTAAGTTGTGTAGGAGTCTGGCGGCAGCTCTCGTTTCCTGTTTTCGATGAGCCGAAAGAGATCGTCCAGAATGGCGCCGAGATCATCGGGTTGTTCACGAAAATGCGGATCAGTTTCCGCGCCCGCCAGATCACGATAAAAGCAGGAGCGATTGCCCGTGTGACAAGCTGGACCGGCGGGTTCAACCAGGACCACCAAAGCATCGCTATCACAATCTCGTCGTATTTCGATCACGCGCTGCGTATTACCTGACGTACTTCCCTTTCGCCATAGTTCAGAACGCGAACGCGACCAGAACCACGTCTCTTTGGACTCTTGCGTGAGTTTGAGACTCTCGGCATTCATGTACGCGAGGGTGAGGACCTCATGAGTCCTTGCGTCCTGCACAATTGCCGG
>DATLVM010000123.1:0-3704 GCA_035577445.1 Pyrinomonadaceae bacterium | reverse complement strand
TCCGACAAGCTTTAGCTTGTCGAAACGTGGGCGACAAACTGAAGTTTGTCGGACATTCTCCAAACTGACCCACTACCTGTCAGGATCAGATTTGTACATTCCTCAAAGAGACGAGTAAGAATGATCATTTGCAGTAGTTGTGGAAGTGCCATAGAAGATTCTCTGCGCTTTTGTGTTGAGTGCGGAGCAGAGAACCCCACCTTCGTTCCAACGCAGAAAGACTTAAACCCAATGGGTTTCCCACAGGTGCAAGAGATTCAATCGCCAACGACGCTGACTTTGGATCGTGTTGGAGGACAAACTAATCGGAACACTGTTCGGCCCGTTGGTCGCGGCGATTCGGCTGACAGTCACGCCCCAGTGCAGTCGTCATCAAATCGTACTGGCATTATTGTGATCGCCGCGATTGGCGGTGGGATACTTCTTTTGATCTTAGGCGGGCTTGGTTCACGTCTTCTCTTCTCTGAAAGCAATCGAGGAGCCGACATTCTGACTGCCGAACCAACACCTACAAGTTCATCCGTCCCGGAATTAGCAAACGAAAAACTCCCAAACCCAACTCAAGAGCAACCGACGCCCAAACACGTCGAGCCCCTTCGGAACCAGTCATTAAAGCAGGAAGTAACGGACGCGCTGAATGGCTGGGCTGCCGCTGCTCGCGAGCGCGATCTCGATCAGCATATGAGCTACTACGCGGATATTCTTGATACCTATTTCACGCGTCACAATGTAGGAGCGAATTATGTGCGGGCCAGTCGCACACCTGCCTTTACGCGCTATGAAAAGTTGGATGTACAGCTCAGCAATATCGCGGTAACTATTGATGCGTCCGGAACAGTTGCAACGACTACTTTCGATAAGACCTATCGATTCGAAGGAGAGAAGACGCTCTCGGGTTCGGTACAGCAGATGGTGGTATTAACCAAAATCTCCGGACGTTGGCGGATTACTTCAGAGCAGGATTTGCACGTTTATTACACGAATAAGTAGCTGCCAGGCCTCAGATCTTCAAGTCCAGGATTGGAGCAGCGGCGATGATTTTCTGCAACGAATGCGGCTTTGGGCTGACTGAAGGATCGAATCTGTGTCAGGAATGTGGAAAGCGCCAGTAACCGGAGACGCATGACGCTCAAATCTGAAATGATCTTCTGTAGTGAATGTGGCTCAATCCTGGACGCGACCAGTCGGCGCTGCCGGCTCTGCGATGCGCCCGTCCCGGTTACTCCGGCAACCTCGATTGAGGTTTTTATTTCTTACTCGCACAAAGACGAAGGACTCAAAGAGCGGTTGGTAACTCACCTCGCGAGTCTGCAAAGTCAAGGCGTGATTACCACGTGGCATGGCCGTCTGATCAAACCCGGAGAAGACTGGAGCACGACGATCGATGAACATCTCAACAGCGCCACAGTGATCCTGTTGCTGGTAAGCGCGGATTTTATCGCTTCGGCTTATTGCAATGGCGTTGAGGTCAAGCGAGCTTTGGAACGACATGCGGAGCGCACCGCGCTTGTGATCCCGGTAATCCTAAGTCCCGCAGTATGGGAAGGCACTAAATTCGGGAGACTTCAGGCGTTACCCAGAGACGGCAAGCCCGTAACCACATGGACCAATCGCAACAAGGCTTTTGAGGACATAACAAGAGGTCTGAAGAGAGCGTTGGAAGGTTTCGTCGTCGCTCCTTCACCCGAGACCTTGAAACCTCGCCGAGTTGACGCGGCGATTCCCAGCGATGCTTCGATTGGGGAACATCTGGATCTGCTTGTACAGGTGCGCCTGCCAAGTTCACCTTTGCTCGGCTCTGAGGATTGGGGAGCCGACCGACGCCCACACTCAGTGACGCAGACATCCTCTGAGACCAATCTAAGATTTCCCGTAGATCGCCGCACCGGAATCATTGGGCCTGCCAGGCTGGAGATTCATGTGATAGCTCCTGATTTCGAGATTGGAGGTGCACCTCAGAAATTCATTGAGGTGCCGCCGGATCAAGCGTCTGAGATGGTCAGGTTTCTTTTGACCGCCAGACAAATCGGGACCTGTAAGATTAACGTTGAGGTGTACAGTGGCGATCAAACCTACCTTGGCGCTATTCCACTTGAGACCAACATTGCCCGTGGGAGTCTGTCTCGGTCTCTAAACATAGCTAACCTTGTGCTTGCAGTGATGGTTGAGCCGGCGGATCGGCTCGATCAAGATGAAGGGTCAACGGGCGTCGCACCCAACGTCGGGGATAGTGAAACGGCTGATTCATCCGGCGCCGAATCCCGCTCCCATCGGCTTAGGCTAAAGGTCTTGATGGCCCTTATCAGCATCGTTGCCGTCTTAATGGCGGCAGCTTACTGGCGATTTGTATATGACCAGCCCGTAACCGCTCCTGCGAAGATCGCAATTACCGAAATCCCTCCTTACGATCCGGTTGGTGGTCCGGATACGTCAGCGAACATTGCGGGCGTGGCCTCAGGAGTGGATTCTCAGGACGTCCGGGTCGTTATCTATTCTTTCACGGATAAATGGTATGTAGAGCCTTCGGAGGCTGAGCCTTTTACCTCAGTCGGAGGCGATGGCCGGTGGAGCTCAACGATTCGCACCGGGACCAAATATGCCGCCCTGTTGGTGAGATCTACATTCAAGCCGCGAACTAAAATTCCGAACCTGCCCAACGTGGAAGGAGAAGTATTAGCCATACAGGTAGAGCCGGGGCGACAGTAGTGAGTCTTAGTAACCGAGCAAAAAGTTCAGGAGAGAACCCGCAACTGAAACGCGAGGAGGCGATTATGAGACATCTGAAAGCGACGCGTGTTTTTACGATTCCTACTTTGCTGGTTGCCGTCTGTGTTTGGACAGCCACTTGCCAGCACAACGAGAAACAACCCGACCCGAGCAGGGACTCGTCACCACCCGCAAACAGTGGCGAAGCAATAAAAGTTATGACCCCAGGCAATAGCCCATCAATCCAGTCTGGAGGAAACAAGACCAACGACCAAACTGGTTGCGCGACTAAAGACCTGAACCCGAGCATCCAGATTACCGTGATCCCCAGGAAGGGAAGCGGTCCCGATGAGACGGAAAGAATTGCCGGCACCGTCAGCGGCGCCAGTGAAGAAGATTGCAAGGTCGTCATTTTTGCCCATACAGATACCTGGTATGTGCAGCCCTACGTTGTCTCGTATGACACCCCCATCGGTAAGGACTGCAAGTGGGATAACGACACGCACCTGGGCTTTGAGTATGCGGCGCTGTTGGTGAAGAAGTCCTTCAAGACGACTTCTCCGATCGCTATTTTGCCGAATGTTGGCGGTTCCGTGTTGGCCCGTACCATAGTGCCGGCCAAAAACTAGCTGCTTTCGAGTAGGGCCCTAATTTGTAACGCAACCTGTTAGTTTGCGATGAGTGAATGGCATCAACGCCCGCGCAAACTAACAGTTTGCGTTACAAAAATTTAACCAGGAGACTACCTTCTTTCGAGACGTGTTGCGAGACTGAATCGTGGCTATAGTACGTGAATCGCGTCGGCGATTTCGAATTCCGATGAAAAAAACAGCTCTCTTAATAATATTTGTGTCAGGGACGATTCCAATCTTAATTTGCACGAGCGGCGCACTGTCGGGCTGCGCATCCAGACTTGGAAACGACCAGTCGCCACCTAAAAACAATTTGCCCGACCGTCGTGACTCGTCACCGAGGCACCTGCAATTCTCGGGTTATGA
>DATLVM010000122.1:0-14231 GCA_035577445.1 Pyrinomonadaceae bacterium | reverse complement strand
TCGGCTGCAACAAGCGTGGAAAATAAAGCGCTGCGTTTTTGCTGCGAGTCCCGACGTTGTCATTGTTAGCGTCGTTGAATTTGTCTCTGGCTTTGTCCTTCGACGTCCAATCAAGCGGCGCATCAACTATCAGCATCGCCCGGCGCTTTTCGCAATACGCCGCCGCTGCCGAGACGAGATTCACATCCACGTCGAGTGGATCGGTCGGATTGCGGTAAGGCGGAATGCAAAGAATATTGAATAGGTCAGCCTGCTCCAGAGCATAAAGACCCTTCTTGTCCGTCAGGCCACCGACGGGTAGAAAATTCGTCACCGTTAGCCAGGCCCCGTCGGATACAGCTTTGGCTTTTTCATCAAGCTTGTCATCGAGAGCTTTCTTGGCCGCAGTCAACTTATTCTTGTCATCCTCTAACGCGGGCGCCGCGAAGCCGCTATTCTGATCGTCGGTTAGCTTTTTCTTCGCAGCGGCCAAATCGTTTTCCAGTTTCCCCAGTTCGTCTGGTTCAGCCTTGATGACCGTTTCGGGAGCGGGGGCGCCGTCGTAGCGAATCAGATCTGAATTCGCTTCCAACACTTTATCGACCCGACGCGGGCTGTCCTTGACCGTCAAGTTGACGTATTTCTCAGACTTGCCGGTGCTCGTGTCGCGCACGGTAAGGTTGAACAAGTCAGCCTTCGTGAGGGCCGCGCCCAACGCCTTGGCCATCTCGTCTGAAACGCCCTTCGTGTCGACCTCAACCCTCAGGTTGACTCCCCACTTGCCGGGCGTGGCGGCAACGAATTTCAAAGCGCCGGCAGTGAGAGATGCCGTAGCAGGCGGTCCGGCTTCCTCGCCTTGCGCGGCTGGTTCCGGCTGGTAGATACGAACGATAATCGCCTGCCCCCCGCCGTTGAGGAAAAAGTCGCGCACGGCAAAGCCCAGCGTGCTGCTGTTCCACAAACCGCCAAAGATACTTTCAAAGTCGCCGAAGCTATTGATGACGATCGCCTTGTCGACTGGTCCGCGACGGGCGCGACCCAGGAACGCGGTGATCGACGTAGCAACACCGGTTATTGTGCGTACACCACTGGGGACCTCTTCGACATAAACTCCCGGGTAGGTCAAAGCACTGGGCATGAGTATTTACCTCCTACGTTCTTTGCCGCGGTCTATCTTGCCAGTCCGTGGCTGTTTAGTTGTGCCCCCCGAAACAATCGGGAAAGAGCAGGGCGCAAAAGAAAGCGTTAGCCGCCTGGTGCGGCGTTGTCAGTTGTCGTGCCATTCCATTCGATGAGCGCGCGAGCTATTCGGCGGTGGTCGTCTCCTTGTTGAAGCCGTAATAGGATGGCCGGCCCTCCCGACGCATTTCCACTATCAAGCCGTTCGCCAGCAGGACCGAAACTACCTCTTCGACCTCCGACATTTTTCGTTCGGCACACTCCCTCAATATCCACCACTGCGCAATGCCCTGTAGCGTGTCTTTAGCGTCGGGGTGATCTTGCAAATAACGAAGAACTGCCCGAGCAGTCTCCAAATCCGCGTCTGACTCCTGTTTCATTACTCATCCCCGTCAACTGCGCGCGTGAACTCGCCAGCCAGCGAATCGGCATCGGCCACTCTTATGCACAATCAATGCCAGCGCTGATTACTTTGTAATGTGTTGGAATTACGCGGTAAGTGCGGCGCGCGACTTAACAATTGGGGTGTGGGTGGGCCAACTTCGACCCGGCCCGGCAGCTGCGTTCTCGCGCAAACTGCTGGAGTAACAATAACTAAGGTGTTGGGTAAGATTTGACCCGGTACCGGGATGAAAAACGTCAGGCGAAACCAGGGTACGCTTTAGCGCTTGGTGATTTGATACTTCTTGATCAAACGGCCAAGGGCGCGCCGGTCCTTGCGGGCTTCCTGTGCGGCATGCGTTACGTTGCCCTGATGAAGCTGGAGCAGTTCGGTAATGTAGCTTCGTTCGAATTCTTCAATGACGCCTGCTTTTTTCTGCGCGAAAGAAATGCGACTGCGATCGCTCCGCGGAGACGCGCGCGGAATGCGAAGATCGTCGAGCCCAACCCGGTTGGATTCAGTCAACACTGCAAGTTGCTGCACCACATTCTCCAACTCCCGCACATTTCCCGGCCATGAATGTTCACAAAGCGCGTCCATCACTTCAGCAGACAAATCTTCGCGCGACCGGCCGGCTTTCGGCGCATACATCTTCCAAAAGTGCGCCGCAAGGAGCGGTATGTCGGTTTTCCGCTGCCGCAAGGGCGGCAGGGCTAGACTGATTACCGCGAGCCGATAAAAAAGGTCCTCGCGAAACGTGCCTTCCTTGATTTTGGTAGGCAGTTCGACGTTCGTGGAAGCAACGATCCACACATCCGCCTGCTTCACCCTGGCCGAACCTATGGGGTAATAAGTCCAATCCTGTAAGAAACGTAGCAGCTTGACCTGACTGCCGAGGCTTAGCGTTTCAATTTCATCCAGAAATAACGTGCCACGCTCAGCTTCCGCGACGAGCCCGGTCTGCGCGGCAAAGGCGCCAGTGAATGCTCCCTTTTGATGGCCGTAGAGTTCACTCTCAAGAAGATCCAACGGAATGGCTCCGCAATTCACTGCTAGGAAGGGTTTGGCCGCGCGGCGACTGGAATAGTGAAGCGCGCGCGCAAATCTTTCTTTCCCGGTGCCGGTTTCCCCTGTGAGAAGGACCGTAGATTCGAAACGTGCCACACTGGGAATTCTTCGCTTCAGACTTACAAATTCCTGGTCCTCGCCGATGAGCTGGGCCAGCGCTTGCGCTTCCAAAGTCTCATTGATCGCGCTTCGACTGAGGACCGGTTTTTCAAGACCGGCCAAGCGACGCACGCGCGCGCAAACTTCAGCCGCGCGCAGAGGCATAACTAGAAAGTCCTCAGCCCATCCGATCCAATCGCCTAATTCCTCGGTCGATACATTTGCATCGATCACTGGGAGAAGCGGAGTCTGGCCCGGGGCAGAGCGTAGCTCCATCAGCAATTTCTCGGCGTGCTTCCGAATCGGAGGAAGTACGAGTATGACCAATCGCAGAGACGATCTGTTAAAATGTCGTTGCCCTTTGAAGGAACCGTTAATTAGCGCAACGTCGTAAAGTTTGTCGCTCCAAAGGATTCGCTTCAAATCAGCGCCTACCTGTTGCCTCTCATTCGCGTCGACAATGATGATGTTAACTTGAGCCATGCGTTACTCCGGTTCGGCGGCGCTGCCAAATGAATGTTGTGGGTTAGCGAGGAGTCTTACTGTCTGTCGCAAAGCGAACTTTAAAGGTTAGGGCGAGTCTGAGATCCCGCCTACGTGCTCAACTCTAAAGCCGGGACGGGTGGTCTGGGCCGTGTTTCGCGCGCCAAAGGAATCTTGCCCAACCTCTCAACGGGATCATTCCCGGTTCAAGCAGAGTTAAATAGTCCTTGTCAGGAGTTGTGTTAACGACAATCGAACTGCAGGCGAATGAAATGTTCCATAGTGCTGCTCCGGAGGTTGAGAGGTTCTAGTTTTCCAAGCGCGCGCAGGATATATCGAGAGGGATTTAGGTGTCAATAGCGGTGCGCGGGGCAGCCAGCCATTGGCTCGAACGAAAGTTGGTAGCGGGGGACGGATCGAACTGCCGACCTTTGGGGTTATGAATCCGAACTCGCCAAAAACTTACGTATTGCGTTTTCTACGGTTGGCAAGCTACCAAGTTTTCAAACATCTAACGTACCTTACGGTTCTTTCCAGATCTTCAAAACTTTCAGTGTTTATTCTGGATACAAACGACCGTCGCGTTCCTCTGTTTGATACTACAGAGTTGTCGTGTGCAATGATCAACGGAGGTTCATAGACACCAGGAAAGTAAAACAGCCGCAACCAGAGTGGAGGGTTAAAGGATTGGTGCCGAAGGGGGGACTCAAAACAACACATCGTTTTTGCTTGTTTTACAGAGGCTTGTCAATTTTCCTAAGAAATACGCTCATTGTGCCTTCCGCACCGTCCGCACCCGGTTGTACCTTAGTTGTTCCTCAGTTTGTTCCGAACTTCGGAGTATCACTACGAGGAGTCGATTTAAAGAATCAAACAGGCCTTGTGCGAACAGACTCAGGGATTGAGCAGGCATCTATCAGCTCAGTAATTGAGCGTATCCCTATCTTAAGCATGTAAAAAGACTTGGCAAGAACGCAAAATCGCGTAGGCGACCTCTTGGCTACTTCGGGCATCAACACACGCCGTTCTTGTGTGAGACGCGTTTGCCGAGATCGCCGGAAGAGTTGGGCCATCAGTACACAATCGTCTATCGTCCGACGAATCGCGCGTGCGAGGGGAAGTGGTGCGCAATTGACGTGAAGCTGTCGCGTTCGGATTTAACGGTGCGGACGCGCAAGGGGTACAAAGCGCCAAAGGCGTAAATCCGCCCGCGGTTCGGACGGCGGCAACGTCGGTTGCTCCCTATCCCGCCGCCGCGTCTCCACTTGCGTGAACCGCTCTTGTCGAACTCTACACTTAGAAGCGTCAGGGCTTGGCGAACAGCCCATAACTCGTGAAAGTCATCACCAGCGTTCGATCCACGTGCGCCTGTATATTCGGTTGTGTCACGCGCGGAATTATAACAATGGGGTTTCGCGCAGCAATATTTTTTCGTCGAGCGAGGATGGCTTGCTAGTGACAAGAGAACTAGACCAAGCCAACAGAATCCGTCAGTGATAAAATCTGCCTTATTTGAACAACCAGCAGGAGAGTTGTCAACAGGTTGAAGCGCTGGATATTACTCACAAAAGAGAACGCATTAGCAGTCTGGATTGTGCCGGAAGGCGACCAATACACTTATGAAATTCGCCAGAAGATCACTTAAAGTAAGGGGGATGTTGTTTATCTATGGTCCAATCCGTATCCCAGCTTTTACGGTTGGGGCGAAGTTGCGGAAACCCCTCAAATTATCAAAGTCCAACGCCCGTGCGGCAGCGACATAGAAGACATACGAAGACACGCTGTCATCGTTAACCGCATTGCCGAATTCCGCCCACCGATTGAACCATATATGTTGTGGGATAATCGAGAACTTAAGAAACTCTTTCCAGTACGATACGACGATCTTTACGCCCTTTACCTTCGGCCAGGTCTCGCAAACTATCTGAACGACTTTATCAGGGAAAACAAATTTGGTGCCCCTCATGGGTCAGCAACAATCAGTTGGATAGCCCAAGAAGATGCGCCACAGATTGACATCAACGCGGAGTTAATAGTCCAAGGGGACAAGACGAATGAGGGAAGACTAGTTCTCGGAGTTCGTATCGCTTGGTTCGAGATCATCAGGCATTTCCAGAACAACCCTGAAGAAATCTTCAGGATGGACCCACGAAGATTCGAGGAGCTAATTGCCGGTGCTTACGAAAGAGAGGGGTATTCCGTCGAACTTACAGACCGATCTGGTGACAGAGGCCGCGATGTGGTAGCGACATTACATGGAGTTGGTTCTATTCGAATATTTGACCAAGTGAAGAGGTACAAGATTAACCGCCCTGTAACTGCTGACGAAGTTAGGGCCTTGGTCGGAGTGATTACGATGGCTGGGAACGTCTCTAAGGGCGTGCTAACGACGACTTCGCATTTCGCACCCACATTACTAGACGATCCTGATATTGCTAGACTGGTCCCGCACCGATTAGAACTTAAACCGAGAGAGATATTGTTGCCATGGTTGGGAGTGGCGGCAAGTCGCAAAAGAAAGATTGTTGTGTAACTGATTGACGGCTCGATAATGAACAGAGTCATCGATTTTGCCGAAATCTCAGACGGCCTTAAGTTTGAAAACTTGGTGGCGGACTATTTTCGTGAGATGAAGGACGCAAAGAACATCATCGAGGTCGATGTGAAACCGCCGAGCGAAGGAAGCGACGGCGGCAGAGACATTTTGGTGAGTTTCCGTTTTAACGATTCCATTCAATCGTTTGTTCGACGCTGGGTGGTGCAATGCAAGTTCTGGAAAAAGTCGGTATCACCAGGTAACTTGTCGTCCGTAAATATCCCCACGTTGATTCATCAATACAACGCCGACGGTTATCTACTCGTTTGTAAGAATAACGTTACTTCGGGCGTGGCGAAAATGTTTGAACAGTTGGAACAGAATTGCGCCATGCATTATCACTATGTTATCTGGAATGGCGAGGCTTTTAAGTCAGCTTCGACGCTCGCTTCACCCGTTTTTCCAGCGATCATTGGACGGGCACCCACTCTTCTCTGTCTTCGCGAGCTGCGAGTGTTGCTACGCCGAACCCCATACGCGCAAATTTTCGAAAGCGCCGCCCTCTCGAATGAAGAGATCGGCCGAAGCCAGTGGAATAGCGATATTGTCCGGTTGCAGCCTTGCGCGAGAAATGCCGGGTTGCACAATGACTATCTCAAACGATACTTTCTTCTGCACGACCGATGTCAGCAAACCGCTTAAGTCAGCGCGAGTGCCTACGATTACCCATTCGGCTTCTCGACCTGTCGAGCGATCCAGTAGTCGTTTAATCAGGCGTTCTGCAGACAGAGTCCAGCGAATGCATTTCACCGATTGTCCGCAGACCTCGTATACGTCAGCTACACGCTCACCAGGTTCCGCGCCATGACTGCCCTTCGCGTGGTAAAGCGTAAAACGAATATCCCTAGCCGTTTCGTCGATAGCGATAAAATCCGCCACTTCGCCGGAACCATCATCGTAAACGACCACGTTGTGCCCTTCGCCACGTAATCTATTTGACACATAGGCGTGAATAGAGATTTTGCCGGCGCTGGGTCGTTGTCTTTCGGCTTCTATATCAACTTTGAATGCGGGCCAATCGATGACTTCTACTCGATTCGGATCGAAGAATACCGTGCCCTCTGGCTCAGCCAAATAATTATGACCGGTGAGAGATGAAAAATGTCCGAAAAGTAAAACGTTGGGAGACTCACAGCGAGAAATTCTACAAGCGAAATGTCATCCTCTTCCCATTGGACCGTTGGGCCATCCTCCTCCTCCCATCCACTTGGCGTCATTGATACTGTGGGAGTCAGGGCGAATTCAAAAGGCCATTCATCTCTATTGTGGTTAATGCTGAATTGAATACTTCCGGCCGCTTGAATGCGCTCGACCTTAATGTCTGCGTCCAGGAGCGAAACTTCATGAACCGTTTCACCTACAGGTAAGAGCATGAGCGGAGGATTGATGTATACGTCACCATCCCAATCGACTCCAATTGCCTTCTTATCGGGCAATGTGTTGATTCGCACAGCCATCGGCAGAAGGTCGTAGTTAGTATTAGTCCTCGTCGGAGCCGTACTCGTTAGTTTGATAGCAATGGCGCGACACCACTGAAGAAGCTGAGGAATTTGCAGATATGAGTTGCTCCACACCTTAGAAGCACTGCTGAGTCGACTTCACTCGATCGAGCGTTTCAAACTCATCAGTTATCTGATTTCGAACCAAGCGGCTAGGCGTGATTACCAGTACCCGATTGCACTAAGCACATATGGGGACAGTGCCAACACAACTGTTTTACCCGACCCGGTTGGCATCGTAACGATTGCTGGATCTGTCTTGAATGTAAAGTGAGCTGCGATTGCATGAATTGCGCCGACCTGTCCCTTCCGCAACCCAGGTTGGCCGTCATTTTCGAGAGGAAATCGCACTTCCCCGTAATGCTTTGCAAAGTAGCTCACGTACCGCGGCGCGGAGGAACGCAAAGAGTTCAGGGGATCTTTCGGCTCAGGCATCGGGAGGCTACACCTATCGGCGCTAGCTTAGTCCCGCCCGCGTTTTCCGTCAATACTTTGCCAGCAGCACAGCCATGGGTGTCTTTGCGGCCATCAAGGCGAAGATTTCTAGCTGCTCCAGGGTCCGAGTCGAATCCTAAGATCGATGCTTCACCTACTACAGATAACAGAGAATTATCCTCAATGCCCCACCCATATACCCTCGACGATCTTCATCGAATGTCATGGCAGCAGTTTGAGACGATTGCCGTCGATGCTGTTCGGCATCTTTATTCCAAATATGGTATTGAGGTCAGTAAGACGCCCTATTCGCAGGATGACGGTCGAGACGGTGAAGCTCAACATATTCTGGCCATCGGGCTTGGCCCGGATCTCGCCATCAGCATTAAGGTGTTTCTGGAGATCAAAAAACGACAAACCGAGAATGTGGGAAAGTCAGACTTAGGCTCGCATGTCGTTGATGCGTTTCGACACCAGGTTACCAAAGTCATTTTTATTACTAACCGCGACTTCACGCAGCCATTATCTGACTGGCTAGCGGGTTTTTGTGGTCCTCTGAACATCCAGTTCAGCCTCGTGTCAGGGACCCGTCTGCTTAAGTGGCTGAACGAGCCCGACGACGCCTCAGTTGAGCCGCCCCCAATTCGCGATTCGGTGACTGATCCGAAAGTACCGTTTGATGCCGATGCCCACACGGTTCGAGGGGAATTAACTTACACACTCGATCCCAATGACGCTGTCGGCGGAACATCTCCGTGCACCGCACGTTACGACCGGCCAGTGTTTGCAGTTGTCGACATTCGTGTGGGCGAGTCTGTGCGGCCATTTCACAGCGCGCTAGAAATTGTCCCAAGACAGACCGGAGCAGCTCAGGTTCACAGAAGCAGCAGGACGAATGCTCCGGCGATTTTTTCGCCCGGGGATCGTCAACGCTGGGTCTTTGCTATTTGGCCGGAGAGACCCGGCCGCTGGGACGACTCCTGCTTCAATATCGGGTTGCAAGGAACGGATGTGACGATCCAGGTGCGATCGACGAACGTGTTTTTCGTCCCGGAAGAAGGACTAGGAGTCGCGGAGGTCAGGCCCCAAGACAATGCGGAAACGGCCCTGCGTCGCAGTCTCGACGCGTGGCGCAGCCTGGGCGGACTGTCTCTACGTTTTTTGCTATCTCCGGGCGGACTCGGAAAGTCGTTCATTGTGGGACGCCTTAGAAAACAATGGCAGGAGAATGGGCTGCATGAAGTAATGCTCGATGGAGAGACCGTTCTTGATGACGTCAGGTTGATAGAGCGCACTTTTTCAAGCCTATATCCGTTCCCGAAATCTCCATTTGACGATGGGACGAAACCAGCGCTGGTCCGCTGGCTGAGCAAGTTCAATCTCTCCCCAGATGTGTGCGAGGCCCTCGCAACCGACTTTTGCAGTGGCCACGGGCTTCAATCGGCTCGTCATAGCGCTCGACTGCGCGCCGAAATGTTTGCAGCTTTGCTCGCGGAGGGTGGTGGCAAAGACGGTCTAGTTTTCGTATTGGAGGATCTCCACAAAGTTTCTCCTTCTGTAATCAGCTTACTTGAGGAAGGAGCGTCACTTCTGAAAGCGTGGGGTCGCGGAAAGGTCTTCCTGCTACTTACTTCTCGGCCCGCGAAGGAAGTGGGCGGCCATGACATCACCAGCGAATGGCTGGCAAGGTTACAGCGCTTGTCGGCGTTCGCGGACGACTCAATAGTCACAATTTACCCGCCGACCGAGCAAGACGCTGGCGCCATTCTTCAGCAAACCGCCCCGAGTCTCCAAAAAACACACGTCCGGCAAATTGTGAAGCAAGTTGGTACGGTCCCGTTTAACTTACGCGAGGCCGTACTCTACCTAAAACAACTGGGAGTCCTCCAAAGTCTGAGCCCCGAAGGACCGCCAGTGCTTGTGGATCCGGTCAAACTCAACGTGCTGTTGGAGCACGATGGTCTTGAACAAACCACGCGCCGCCGGCTAGAGGTTTTTTTCCGCGACCAACCTCCCTGGTTGCGAAAGTTGATTGAGGCGGGTGCTTGCTACGGTCGACAGTTTCCTTTTCGGCTGATCGCAAATGCCATCGCGGTGCCAGACGGGGATAGTTCGATGCAAGCGATCGGAGAATGTGCGCGCTGGAGTCTAGTTGCCCCCTCACCGGACCAACGCGAAAACCTGGAGTTCGATCACGATCTTGTCCGCGCGGCGGTGTTGGCGTTGTTACCCGATCTTGAGCGACGAGACTTGGCTGATTCGCTTGTCGGCGTCCTTGACGGTCCAGATGAACGTATTCGCGCCGCTGGGCTAGCCTATCAAGCGGGCCGCGCCGATATGGCTTTTGATCTTGCACGACGGGCCGCTAACGAACAGGCCAGCAGAGGACGACCGGCTGACGCTCTCAGGGCCAACCACATCGCCTTGCTTACGCTCGATCCGGAATGGGCGAGGTTCGACAAGCTGAGTTCTTCGTGGGTCGATCTAGGTGTACAGTCAGCGCCCGCATGCCGGCGAGAGTTTCGCGATTGGCAACAAAGAGACAGAGATGCTCTGACAGTATTACGCGACAACCTTAACTGTCTTGGAACGGTATCGTCAGGAAGCAGCAGCCTGAGTGGTGCACTACTTACCGAAGCACGAATGCTGAGCCAGCGTCTTGGCGACCACGCGGCCACCGCCTCACTTGTTTCCATGGAAGGCCGATTGCTCTTTGAGCAAGATAATTTGGTCGCGGCGGTAACGCGCCATGAAGAGGCCGAACAAATGTTTGCCGCACTTGGCATCAAGAGAAGTTCGGACCGCGCTGAGAATTTGGTTCGTCTGGCGATCTGCTACCGGCAGTTAGGTCGCAATGATGAATCACTGAAAACCCTCAGGCAGGCTCTTAACCACCGTGAAAAATCAGACTGGATACTCCTGAGCAAAGTGCGATCGAACACGGGGGCTGTATATCTGCGTTCCGACTGGGGAGTTGTCCGACACCATTGGGGACGGCAACTCCGTTCAGCCCGAGCGCACGGGCTGTTGCCTCGGACGGCGCACGCATTGGCAAGTTTGTCGTTCATCAACTTATTTGACGGACGTCAGGTCGAAGGGCGACGTCAGGCTGAGGAAGCACTGGAGATCGCCATGGCGCAGGGACTTGAGAACACTCGTCTTAGGTGTGACTTAAACCTGGCCGTTTCATCGCTAATAGAGGGGAACGTCGAGGCTGCTTTTCACTATTTGAACGAAGCGGAGTCAATCGCAGTTCTCTATCAAATCGACCGTCGCCTCTGGCGCGTCCTGGCCAACCTCGCTACGGCGCACGAAGCCAGGGGTGAACTGGATCAAGCAATGGCCCGCGACCTGCAAACGATAACGGTATTGAAGTCGGCCACTTGGAAAGCCGACGATCTGCTGAAACGAGGTCGGCATCTGCTGCCGCTCATCAACATTGCTTTGCGAGCTGGGTTGTTCCCCGATCTCTATGCGCCGGTGTTCCCAGGCAGTCTAAACTCTGAGTGCGTTCGTGTTTTAAGGAAGGTAGCCTCTGAGCTTCTGAGCGGTGATCAAAGTTCGCTCGACAGCATTCTTCCTAAGTATTTAGTGGACATTGAAGGACGTCCGCGCTTTCTCTTGACTGAGTGAAGACCTTGCGGAAAGCTTCAGGATAGGCCGTTAAGAACTGCATGTCCCATTCAGGTGAACTCCAGTCGCCTCGCGCAAACCGCCAGAGGGCGTTAAAGATCGGGAACACCGCGAGCCAAACAGCGCCCAGGAAACGGTCGTCGTCCGTCAGGCTCAGAGAGTGAATTTGCCCCAGCATTCGAAAAGGTGCGGGGGCCTTCTCGCGAAGATGTTGATCGTGGAACCAGTGGGCAATGTCATGAGGACCGACGTATAGGCCAGCGTGATCAAGATCGCACACAGCCGCCGATCGATTAGGCCGTTTCATGAGGTGCTCACGCTTCATACTGCCATGCTGCAATCTCGGAACTGCACACACTAGTGGCCGCTCAGACATCAGAAACCTAACCACTGACTTCGCTCGGGCAGCAAACTCCGGTCTGACAGCCCAGCTATTTTTGCGCAAATAGTTTTCTATTCGAACCAACTCGATTTGGGGATGGCACTGTCGCAAAGGAGGTTTTATGTCGAGGAGGATTGAACTGAGCTCAGTTGCGGCTTCGTCAACAAGCGCAACCACCTCGTCTCCCTTGTTCGCTACTGCTGCAGAGCGTAAGACACTCAGGAATCGTTCGCCCGCGGGTTCCGAAACCGTTACCAGCGACTGAATTTCCGCTGACGCTTGGAGCATCCGAGACACCGCTTGTTCTTCGGTGAGTAGTGGATCATCCAAAAGGAACTCTTGGATCAGAATCCCATCGCGGTTATCTGAAGAGATAACTCGTGGGACAACTGAGGCAGACGAAAGAAGCCTTGCCAGCTTAATCTGATCTGCAGGGTCATACATGTGACGCGCGTTGTTCCCGGCACCAGCCAAACAGCTTAATGACGGAGGACGCGACTGATGGAGTTTGACGAAGTACCTTCCACTCTCGGTCCTGACTACAAAACTCGGAGTCGGGCTAGACGAGACGTCCTGCCACTTTGTCAGAGGCGCACCGAGTAGTCGTTCAACCGAGGGTCGATCTGCTTCGATGATCCGTTCGCGCAGCTGTGATGGCCCGTATTCCTTGTCACAAGTTATCTGCAAACCTCGCCCCAAGCTTTCAAAGAGATCTACGTAGCGACGAGCAATCAGCTCCAGGTCAAATCTTTTTTGACTCCAAAGCAACGCATTGCGACCCATCCAGACAGTCAAACCAGGATTCCGGACAAATTGCGCAAGTGCAGCGGCGAGTGCAACGGGGTTCAAACGATCAACCAGATAGCCAGTGAGGTCGTGCAGAATCAGATCCTGTAGTCCTCCTGTTCTGCTGGCCACCACAGGCGTACCACACATCATCGCTTCTACGGCCACCATGCCGAACTGCTCTCTCAGTGACGGGATGCACACCACGGTACTGCGACTGTAGAGTTCCGGTAACGCTGCGCGCTCGACGCGACTCCAAACCTCGATCCGGCCTGCTCGCAGTGAAGCACTGCAACCATTGGTCCGACTCAGCGCGCATTCGACAGCTATAGCTTCAGCCGGCCCGCCACCAACTATTCGGGCCCGAAACGGCGGAAGGTCAGCGGACAACAGTAGTTCCAGAGCGTCCAAAAAGATCGGGAGTCCCTTACGTGAATCCGTTACTCGACCGACGTAAGTAATCGTAGGCATCGCCCGGGCGTGGTGAGAAGACGTCGGGGTCGAGGCCGTAGGGAATAATGGTGACTCTTCCTTTTGCAACATCGGGGTATGCCCTTTCGAGCGTTCTCTGTTCGTCTGCAGTCACGCAAACCAGTGCGTGTGCTGAAGCAAATATGCGGCACTCCCATTCATCCCGAGCTTCGTCGTGCGCCGAAGGTTCTTCACCAACTGCCAGGCGTGCTCGGCCCAACGACAGAACGTGGTGGACGTGTTTGTCGGCAATGGTCGGCATGAGTGCCAATCCAACGGCGCCGGACAGCCAGTTACTGGTCTGAAGAATGTCGAATCGCGCCTCGAAAGGCAGTGCTCGTATGCTGGTGACCAATTCTTCGTGAAGGTAATTTAACGAATGGTGGTCAACCTCAGCAGCGGGTCCCACAGCTATCCGATGAACGCAGCAATTTGGTCCGAGCGACTGAAAGCAAGGCTTCACCCGATCATTGAGACGCGTGACGATGGTGACGACGTGTCCGAGGCGCACAAGTTGTCGTGAAAGATCAAAAAAGAACGCTTGAGATCCGCCAAACCGTCCGACTCCAGCTGGATCAAAAGGATCGTCGGTGAGGGTTAGGAGGAGGATACGCATGGAATAATTCTCTGTTATCTGTAGTAGGTGAAGCGGGCCATTATCGCGCCAAAACAAGATTCGAACAACTATTTAACGACATCAGCAACACCTCTTGATTCGGACGTTTTTCTTCTTCGCCCACTGCTGGGTAGTCTTTGCCACCTTAGCGCCTCTTGAAACTGGCTGGCACCGAAACTAGACTGACTGCGTTTTCAGACCCACCGCTTAAACGACTCTACAAGCTTTTCCATTTTGATAGTCCAAGAAAGGACCTGTTTAGGTGTGTGCCCCTATGCAACTGATGCAGGCAGTCTCAGAGTTTCTCAGTGGGTATTTTTCTACAAATGACCGCAGCACCAAAACCAAAATTGCTTATCACTCAGACCTGGAGCAGTTCGGCAAATTTGCTGGAACAGAACTGGCGCTCCAATCCGTCTCAGCCGTGCTAATCGAGAATTGGGCCGCCCACATGCGCATCAAGGGCTATGCGCCGGCCTCTATGCGACGCAAAATCGTGGTGCTCAAGGTCTTTTGTTCGTATTGGCTGCGTCGAGGTGAATTGAGCGAATCACCTTTCTGGCGCGTACGACTCAGCTTGGGACGTATTGAGCAACTCCCTCGAGCGCTAACACAGATTGAAA
>DATLVM010000121.1:0-6497 GCA_035577445.1 Pyrinomonadaceae bacterium | reverse complement strand
ATTGCGCGGCCGTTGCGATCGGTGACGCTCGCGTTGACGCGCATCAGTTGCGGGGAAACCGCCGTCACCATTTCGCCGGGCTTTGCAACCGAAACGAGCGTCGGTTCATTGCGCGGCGCCGGCAGAGTGCGCGCGTAATCGCCAAACATGCGGGGGCTGACTTTGCGAACCGCGTCGATCAGAGGCTCGTTGCCGCTGCGCACAATCGCCTTCGCAGCGTCGGTCAAGGGACGCTCGCGTAGATCGTTCGGCGCCATGCTCGGATCGACATTCAGCAGAATCACTCCACGCTGCGTGACAAAGTTAAGACGAACCAGTTGCTGTCTTTCCGGTTCTTTTGGTTCGTCAGGTTTGCCGGAAGCAGCAGTCGGATCGGCTGGTGGATTCGTGCCATCGTTTTCGTCCTTGTCTGAATCGGACGACGGAGGCTTGTCCTTCTTCTTATCTTTCTTTCTCTTTGCGTCCGGACCAATGGTTCCTGAGATCGAGAAAGCGCCACCGCGCCCTTCCTTCACCTTCGGGAGTTCGACATCACTCAAGTAGCGAGGGCGGCTGGACGCCCATTCGAATTTCAGCTTCAGCGCGTCCGTCGGAACGTCTGCATGGATTGTCCCGGTGTTGGTAATCACGTCGGCTATTTCTAAATCGCCGACGACATCGACCATGCCGGTTTCGCTTTCGACTCTCACGCGCGAACGCTTCGGCACGCGCACAATCAAATCGATTCGGTAGGGCCGGTCGCGCACCACTATTTCATTTCCCGACACAGTAATGTCCGATGGCTCAACTGAGCCACCGGTCGAAGTTGCTTTCAAACTCGATGCATCTTTTTCGTTGTCGGACGCGATGACTGAAACCCGGCCGGTGCGGTTCTTGATGGTGAAGGACGCTTTGCCGCTTGCGCTCAATTCCTTTTCATAAGCCTGGGCCTGAGACGTGCGCGGCGTGGCGAAACAGAACGCGAGGGCGATGACTAGACAGAAAGACTTGTACTGACGGATGAGTGCGATACTACAAAACATAACGAGTGATCTTGCCTGTGCAGAGATACGGCGGTCAAGTTAGAATGGCCGCGCCCTTATGACTGAACGCCGTTTCACATCGTTCGCTGAATTTTGGCCGTACTACCTGAGCGAACACAGCAAACCCGTCACGCGCGTCTTGCATTACCTCGGTACATTCATCGCCGTCGGGCTGCTGGTAATGCTGATCGCGATTGGTCGCTGGTGGTTATTTCCATTGGCGTTCCTGCCGGGATACGCGTTCGCATGGGCTGGCCATTTCTTTTTTGAGAAGAATCGTCCGGCAACGTTCACGTATCCGCTCTGGTCGTTCATGGGCGATTGGAAGATGTTGGGGCTCATGCTGACGGGAAGGCTGAAGTAGCGTGTCAGAAGCCCGACCGTAAGGGAGGGCTGGTAGCGTGATGTGCTTCTGACCTTGAACGGATCCGATTGTTTATGTTGCCGTCCCTTGCGGTCGGGCTTCTGACACAAGATGCGCGAAACCAAGTCCCAAAAGAAACAACGCGCCGAAGAGATCATCAAGCTCCTCAAGCGAGCGCATCCCGACGCGCACTGTGCGCTGAATCACTCGAATGCTTTTGAGCTTTTGATCGCCACGATTCTTTCGGCGCAATGCACTGACGAGCGGGTCAACATCGTCACCGCGGATCTGTTTCGCAAATATCGAAAACCCGAAGACTATCTGAAAGTCCGCGACACCGAACTGCAACAAGACATCAAGACGACCGGCTTCTTTCGCAACAAAACGAAATCCATTCAAGGCGCGTGCAAGATGCTAGTCGAAGACTTTAACGGCGAAGTGCCAAAGACCATGGACGAGTTATTGAAGCTGCCCGGCGTCGCGCGTAAAACTGCGAACGTGGTGCTCGGCGTCGCTTATGGAATCGCCGCAGGCATCGTCGTCGATACGCACGTCAGTCGCTTATCGCATCGACTGGGACTGACGAAACAAAAGGACGCGGTGAAGATTGAAAATGATTTGCTTGAGCTGGTGCCGAAGAAAGATTGGATCATCTTCTCGCACCTACTGATCTTTCATGGACGAAGAGTTTGTAAAGCGAGACGGCCGTTGTGTGAAGAATGCGTCGTTGAGAAGCTGTGTCCGTCGTCGATGTTGAAGACGGGAAAGATTCCGAAGGCTTAGTGTCAGAAGCCCGACCGTGGGGGAGGGCAAGTTTATCTAGGGGCTCCGTTCCATTAACATCTCCTTATGCACCATTGCCCTTGCTTACGGGCGGGGTCTGACACACTAACCTTCCTTCTTCGGTCGCTCGTTCGCCTTCAAAACTCGCTTACGCAGCCGGATAGATTTCGGAGTGACCTCCACCAATTCATCGTCGGAAATAAACTCGAGCGCTTCTTCCAATGACAGGTCCTTCACCGGCACCAGGCGCATTGCTTCATCAGATCCTGATGCGCGCATGTTGGTCAATTTCTTTTCCTTGATCGCGTTCACGTCCAGGTCAACGGCGCGGGCATTCTCGCCAATGATCATGCCTTCATAGACCTTCGTGTTCGGCCGAATGAACAGCGAGCCGCGCTCCTGCAAATTGAAAAGTGCATACGTTGTCGATTCGCCCATGCGATCGGCGACCAGCGAGCCGGTGCCGCGTCCTTTCATTTCACCCATCCAACGATCGAAGCGCAAAAACAAAGTATTTAGCAAACCCGTCCCTTTAGTTTCAGTCAGAAACTCGCCGCGAAACCCAATCAGCCCACGCGAAGGCGTTTCGAATTCCATGCGCACGCGGCCGGTGCCGTGATTTACCATCTTCGTCATCTGACCTTTGCGGCGGCCCATCGCTTCCGTGACGACGCCGATGAATTCTTCTGGACAATCGACGACGACCTGTTCGATCGGTTCCTGCAATTCGCCGTCAACGCGGCGCGTGATGACTTCAGGCTTTGAGACCTGAACTTCGTAACCTTCGCGGCGCATCATCTCGATCAGAATCGCGAGTTGCAGCTCGCCGCGTCCAGAGACTTTGAATTGATCCGGCGAAGCAGTTTCTTCGACGCGAATGGCGACGTTGCCCAGCACTTCGCGATCGAGACGCTCTTTGATTTGCCGCGAAGTAACGTACTGGCCCTCCGTGCCGGCGAATGGCGAGTTGTTCACGCTGAAGATCATCGCGATGGTTGGCTCGTCAACGGCAATCGATGGCAAGGGCTTCGGATTCTCAGGAGTAGTGATCGTTTCGCCGATGTTTATGTTTTCGACGCCAGCAAGCGCAACGATCTCTCCGACACCGGCACTCTCTGTTAACTGACGCTTCAGACCTTCGAAAACGTAAAGCTCTTTCACTCGCGTCTTCTTAACATCGCCTTCGTGTCCGGCGATTACGATCTCCTGGTTCTTGGAAATCTCGCCCGAAAAGATACGGCCAATCGCCAGCCGCCCCACATATTCGCTGTAGTCAATGTTGGCCACCAGCAACTGCAGCGAATCGTCTCGCAGCGCATAGGGCGCCGGAATCGTCTCGATGATCTGATCGAACAGCGGGCGCAGACTTGTCGATGAATCTTCCAGATTCTTCTTCGCTACACCATCCCGCGAAACTGCGTAGAGTATCGGGAAATCGATCTGCTCGTCTGTCGCATCGAGATCGAGGAACAGTTCGTAGATCTCGTTCACGACTTCTTCAGGCCGGGCATCCTGCCGATCGATTTTGTTGACAACGGCGATGGCCGGCAGGCGCGCTTCCAGAGCCTTGCGCAGAACGAATCGCGTCTGCGGCAGACATCCTTCGGCCGCATCAACCAGAAGCATTACGCCGTCGACCATCTTCAAAACGCGTTCGACTTCGCCGCCGAAATCCGCGTGTCCGGGCGTATCGACGATATTGATTTTGTAGTCGCCGTAACGCACCGAAGCGTTCTTGGCCATGATGGTGATGCCGCGCTCGCGCTCGAGGTCCATCGAATCCATGACGCGGTCGACGATGGTTTCGTTGTCACGATAAGTTCCCGCTTGTTTGAGCATCGCATCGACTAGCGTGGTCTTGCCGTGGTCGACGTGAGCGATAATTGCGATATTGCGAATCTTGCTGGTTTCCATTGCGTAGTAGTGCCTTTGTTGAGAAAACGCCGCTGAGGGCAAACGAAAAGAATAGAGGGAGCGGCAGCAAAGCACAACCGGAGAAAAGAAAAGGCGGGCCGAAGCCCGCCTCTTGATTATTCCAGGTAGCCCTCCCTCACGGTCGGGCTTCTGACACGTTAGCGATTTGGTGTCGCCATTGTGGCCGGCATGCCCTTCATCGGAATCGGCAAGCGGCCGTCAGCATTCTTCGTCAACGCTACGAATTCGCGGTCAGTGCGAATCGATTCGAACACTGCATCGACCCGCGCTTCCATCATCTCTTTCGCGCGCACCGAATTGTAACGCTCGTATTGATAGAAGTGCCGCCGTAAAAACTGAAGCGCCTTTTCCTTCTGCCCGTTCTGCGCGAAGATCGCCGCGAGGTTGTACGACGCGGGCATCAGGTTCATGTTCGCACGCGCGATCTTCAGAGCTTCATCCTTCTTTCCATTCGCAGCCATGAATACTGCCGCGAACACTAAGTTGTAAGGATCTTTCGGATCGAGAGCGAGCGCCTTCTGCGTGTACTCGTTGCCCTTGACCGGATCGTTTTCCGAATTCCAATACACCGCGAGGTTGCGATAAGCGAGCGCCAGCGGAAATTCCTCGACTGCGCGCTCCATCAGCGCGAGACCTTTCTTGAACTCGCCATCGTGAATCGTCATTTTGCCGAGTCCATGCAGCGCGACTGAACGCGACAGAGGATCAGACGGCATGTCGAGAATCTGGTTGAAGACATCGCGTGCCTTGTCCCACGCTCCGATGTTATGACGATAATTCTCGCCGAGATAACGCAGCGGCGTCGGATCGGCGGGATCGATCAAATGCGCTTGCATGTAGAACTTCGTTGCCAGCGGATAACGCGCGTTGTTTTCGGCGATCAGACCACGCTTCATGATCGCTTCAATGCGCGCGCTTTGACGACGCTCAAAGATTGGCTCGCGGATCGTTTGAATCGCTCCGATTTCCGCTACGCCGAGCTTCTTCAACTCCTTCGAAGCATCATTGGCCTCTTTCTTGAACAGGCACTTCTGTTCAGCGACTTCCTTATAGATCGCGATCGCAGCGTCCTTGTCGCCGGCCTTAACCTTGTCGGCAGCATCCTTCATCTGGCCGCTGATGGCGGACTTGCGCGTCTTCATCTCACTATCGACGAGCTTCTCGACGTCCGCGACCTTCAACTTGCCGCCGGTGTTTTCGACTTTGTTAATCGGCGTGCCATCGGGCTTTGCCAACACAGCAACCGGCAAAGTCGAACCACTGATGAGCTTCGCCGCGGTTGGATATTCAGTGTTGGCCACTTGCATCGCTACGCACTGTGACGCGTACAGCGACAAGATGCGCGACTGTTTCAGGCTTGAGTTGTCGATCTCTTTTTGCGAAGCCGGAAACCAATAGAGCACCAAACCGGCGCTAGGCGCAGTCGAAGCCGTTTTCCAGGGCACGACATAGACGGGTGCGTTCGAGCCGCCCCCTCCGCCATTATTTGACATGCCGCCACCGCCACCTCCGCCGCCGCCACCGCAGGTGGCGAATGATGACTGGACGAAAAACAGCGCGAGCAGAGCTACAGCGATTGGGCGAAAGATTCGGGTTTTCATAGTGCGCGGGATTATATTCCTCACAGAGCCGGATTGAAAACAAAAGCGTTGGCTCTTGGAAAGCAAAAAGGACGCGGGGGTTGCTCCGCGTCCTGCAAATTTTGCCGGTGCTTCAGTGATCTTATCGCTTCGGTCTTACTGGCAGCCGTAACCTTTCCAGGTGGCTTCTGCTGTCTGAAGGGCCTGCTTGCAAGCGGACGCCAACGCTGCTTTGGTTTGCGGGTTATCCGCAAGTTTCTTCCAGGAAGCACGCGTCTGATCAAGAGCAGACTTGTAAGCAGCACGTCCAGCTTCCGGGACCTTTGGTGTGCAAGCCTCGTACTTCGCTATGTAGTCATCGCACTCGGCGATGCCAATCTTGTCGCCTGACGAGGCGGTCGTCGGTTCGGTCTTTGTCGTGCTCGTAGTTCCTTTGTTTGCGTTGGTCGCGGCGGTGTTGGTATTGCCTGTCTCTGTCTTGCTACAGCCAATTAAGATGGCGGCACAAAGGACACAAATAACCAAAATCAAATTTCTCAACATCGGGGTTACTCCTTCGGGGTTCAGTATGTTTCCTGAACTGAAAACAATCGAGATTGGAAAAGCGGCGATATCATACACGAGAAGCAGGGATTTCGGGAGCCTCAGTAATTCTGTCTTACTTTGCGGTTTTTCTTTGCGGCTCTGCGCTTTTGCGTGAGGTCTCCCGCGCGGAACAGGCTAGTTCACGCAAAGACGCCAAGCCGCAAAGATTCGCAAAGTCACACGAAGGCACTAACTGATTCTAAAGCGTCCGGAAAACCAGGGCCTGAT
>DATLVM010000120.1:0-4698 GCA_035577445.1 Pyrinomonadaceae bacterium | reverse complement strand
TGATCCAGTATGATGAGAAATCGCGAGGTGCTGAGGCTTACCTCGAGCTCGCGAAGGAGGTGCTAGCACATGAACAGGAGACCTTTGGGACGGGGGCTGAGCGCGCTGATCTCAACCGATCAGCAGCCGGCGGCCAATGATGAGATCCGTGAAATCGAACTCGATCTGATTCGTCCCGGATCACAGCAGCCGAGAACCAATTTCGATCAAGCGAAACTGGACGAATTAGCCCAGTCAATTCGTTCGACCGGAATCATCCAGCCGCTTCTCGTACGACCGAAGGGTGGTCTCTTCGAACTAGTCGCGGGTGAGCGCCGGTGGCGCGCGGCACAACTGGCTGGCCTGGCCCGAATACCGGCGATTGTTAGGGACATTCCCGACGAGCGGCTGCTCGAAATGGCGCTTGTCGAGAACATACAGCGTCAAGAGCTTAACCCGATTGAAGAAGCCCAGGCCTACAAACGATTGATTGAGTCGTTGGGATTAACCCAGGAAGAAGTGGCCCACCGCGTCGGGCGGGATAGAACGTTTGTGACGAACTATCTTCGCGTCTTGAAGCTTCCCACAGATATTCAGAAGCTGATTGAGACTGACAAGCTGTCTTTTGGCCACGCCCGCACTCTTCTCGCGATCAACGATCCAATGGTGCAGCGCCGCCTCGCGCACAAGATCGCCAAGCACAAGTGGTCTGTCAGAGAGACGGAGCAACGCGTCAAGAGTCTTACTAATCCTCCGGAACCCAGAGCCCGCAAACTAGCCATCCATTCCGACCCTAACGTTCGGGCGGCCGAAGCAAAGCTCCGACGGGCGCTCGGCACACAAGTCAGAATTCAACCAGCTAGAGCAGGCACGCCTGGTCGTATTGAGATTGAGTATTACAGCATGGAGGACCTTGATCGCATCTACACAGTCATATTGCATGAGAAGGAAGCGATGGTCGCATCCAACTGAGAAGACGATTGTGGTCTGTACAGTGCGCATAAATACAACTACAAGTGTGGCACCGTAAGTAGTCCGCCTCTAACAACATTCCTTTCGTAAAGGAATCTGCGGAACCCAAACTTCCCTCCTGTTTTTCTTGCAGGCGTTCTTAGGCTTATGTTAGCGTCGTATTTCTCAAGCGCACAATTCGAAGTGCCCCGAGGTTTACTAGTTACTTTACTTAGTAGTGCAGGTTATTGCCCTCAATGCTACACGCCCAAGATTCCATCAGCCAACCCTTGTTTCTCTCCCTCGAGCGAAGGCTCGGTCAGCAGGCGTTCGACACATGGTTTAGACCTTTGAAGGTCACGAAGTCGCCGACCGAACGGGTCCTACAGATCTCAGCGCCAAACGCTGTCGTCCGAGATTGGATAATTGCGCATTACGCTGACGTTCTGAGCGACTCACTAGGCGAGCATCAACTTGGCCAGTATCGGATTGAGTGGTCGCTTGCTATGGGGGAGCCGCGTGACCGCTTGGAGAAGGTTCCGCCAGTGAGCGAGTCGGAGGACCTGCGAGTTGGCCCTTTGACCAACGTAGACAACGAGACCCGTCTCTTCGTTGAGACTACCCCGAGCGCACTAAACGAACGGTACACCTTTTCTAGCTTCGTCGTTGCATCCTGCAACCGTTTTGCACATGCCGCCGCGAAAGCGGTGGCCGATGCGCCAGGGAAGACCTACAACCCTCTTTACCTTTATGGAGGAGTTGGTCTTGGTAAGACGCACCTAATTCAAGCCATAGGTCATTCGATACGAATCGCCCGACCGGACTTGCAGGTCGCCTATCTGTCGCTCGAGCGATTCATGAACGAACTCATCAACGCTATTCGTTATGGGTATGACAAGACGAGGATTTTCCGGGAGAGATATCGTTCGATCGACGTACTGCTAATCGACGACATCCAGTTCATTGCCGGCAAGGAAAGAACACAAGAGGAGTTCTTCCATACTTTCAATGCTCTTTATGACGGTCAAAAACAGATCGTTCTGACGTCAGATTGTGCGCCGCGTGATATTCCCGAAATTGAAGAGCGTTTGCACTCACGCTTTGAATGGGGGTTAATCGCAGACATTGAACCTCCTGACATTGAAACCAAGATAGCGATCCTCCGGCGCAAAGCAGAAACGCAGCATGTCGAACTGCCCGACGATATGGCGCTTTTCCTTGCGACACATAGCAAACACAACATTAGAGAACTGGAAGGAGCATTGGTACGTGTTCTCGCGATGGCATCATTGCGCGGCGTACCTCTGTCGAAGTCCCTTGCGCAGGACGCTATGAGGAACGTCACGCAAGTTCGCGAAGAGACGGCCATAACGATCGCGATGATCCAGAAGGCTGTCGCGGATCATTTCAAATTGACTATTGATGATCTCCGCGCGCGATCGAACATGCGCCACTTGCTAGTCCCGCGGCAAGTTGCAATGTACCTATGCAAGAAACTGACGAACAAGAGTTATCCGGAGATTGCGCGCCAGTTTGGGGGAAAGCATCACACAACCGTAATACATTCGGTCGAGAAGATCGCAGACTTGTTGGGGGCAGACCGCGAGATGCAAACCGTAGTGAAGCGATTAACGGACTGCATCGGCGTCTAATGAGATTTCCACAATGCCGACTGTGGACGGCAGTCAGTTTCCTGTGGAGCGATCGTCACTTTGAAAATCGACACTGGATTCTGTGGATAGACATCTTCCCGTCCACAACTCATCTCTGCTAAACACGCGGGAAGTTGTCTTTTCCACAAAGGCACAGGTCTTACTAGTAGTTCTAAAGATCCAAGTACTTTGATCTAAACAACAATAGGTAGAAAGGCGCTTGTGCGAATCCACAAAGCACCTGTGATATAAAGTCTCACCGAGGAGTCAATCAATCAATGGAATTTGTAATCGGACGTAACGCACTACAAAAAGAATTAGCTTTCGTGCAGGGAGTCGTCGAGCGGAAGAATACAATCCCGGTACTGGCGAATATTCTGATCGAATCTGCGGGTGAGGATTCAATTCGCATAAGTGGAACTGATCTCGATGTGACGATTCGCTGCGATGCGGATGCTCAGGAGATTAAGTCGCAAGGTGCGATTTGTGTTCAGGCGAGGAAGCTTTTCGACATTGCCCGCTTGTTGCCGGATGCGCCGGTGAGTTTCCGAAAAGAGGATAACGAGTGGGTGACTGTGGAATGTGATCGATCAAAGTTTCGGTTGCCTGGTATTTCGAAAGAAACCTTTCCAGAACTGCCTGGATTCAAGTCGACGCCTCTTAAGCTGCCGGCCGCATTGTTGAAGACTCTGATCGACCGGACGATTTTTGCAATCACCCAGGAAGAAGGTCGTTACACATTGTCCGGGGCAAAATTCGAACTCGACAATAAGGATGTCAGGATGGTGACGACCGACGGACATCGTCTCGCGTACGTCGCAACTAAGAACAGTTCAAAGGACTCTAGCGGTGAATTGGATGTTCTGATTCCACGGAAAACGCTGGCAGAATTGACCAAACTGACGTCAGATTTTGACGGCGATATCAGTCTCGGTTCTGACGAGAATCATGTTTATTTTCAAGTCGGATCACGACTCCTAATCTCGCGTTTGCTATCAGGGCAGTTTCCGAATTACGAAATGGTAATGCCCAAAAACAACGATCGTTCGGCAATGTTCGATACGGCGGCCCTGAATCAGGCCGTTCGTCGCGTGGCCTTGATGGCTGACGATCGTTCACATGCAATTCGTTTTCACTTGAGCAAAGAACAACTGCTGATCAGTTCCCAGAACGCTGAGGAAGGTGAAGCCCGGGAAACTGTGGAAACCGATTTCGCGGGCGACGATACGGACATTGGATTCAATGCACAGTACCTTCAGGAGTTTCTGAACGTCGTTGGTACCGACAAAGTAGCGTTTGAATTCAAGGATGGAAATTCACAAGCACAACTACGACCGGTCTCTGAGGATAATCAGGAATACAGATATGTCGTGATGCCAATGCGGCTATAGTCGTTGTTGTAAAGAATTCAGATGAAAGCGAGCGTCGAATTGGCGCTCGTTTTTTATTTGGATCGGCCCGAGAATTATTGAAGGCTCGTGATAAAATCCTTAAGTGTTCCTCCAGTCGATAGAAGTAGATCGCTTTCGCAACCTCTCGGGCGCGATCAATTTCTCCAGGGGAACAAATGTTCTCTTCGGCAACAATGGTCAGGGCAAAACGAATTGGCTGGAAGCAATTCAACTGCTCGCGCACGTAATATCTTTCCGTACCAGCCGAATCCATGAAGCAGTGGCCTTCGGCGAGTCTCTGGCGTCGGTTCAAGGTGTCGTGCATCGCGGCGATTCGATAGATCGTCAACTCCGCGTCGCGATCCAACGCAACTCAAAACAGACTTTCATCAACGGTAAACGCGAGCCTGTCGCTCGTTATCTGGCGCAGTTGCACGCGGTCTGGTTTACGGCTGATGAATTGGAAGTAGTACGCGGTGGTCCTGAAGCTCGCCGCAGCTTCCTCGATCGTGGCGTCATCGCGCTTCATCCGCCGTACGCGCAAACCATCAGCGACTACAACCGCGTCATCAAACAGAAAAAGCGTTTGCTTGAGCAGTCCGCCGACGGTCGAATTCGCTTAGACCAACTAAGCGAATTAGTTCAACCATGGAATCAACAGCTCGTTTCTCTCTCGACGGAGATTCATCGCGCGCGCCTCAGATACATCGATCTGCTGAAGGAAG
>DATLVM010000119.1:0-17994 GCA_035577445.1 Pyrinomonadaceae bacterium | reverse complement strand
AGTCAGTTGTGAGTTGAACAAGAAGGTCGAATCTCTTAGCGACTGACTACTGACTACTGACTACTGACTACTGACTACTGACTACTGACTACTGACTACTGACTACTGACTACTGACCACTGACCACTCCCGTTTACTATTCATGGTTCACGATTTACTATGCACTCGCGTGTGCTCCCGTAGCTCAGTTGCATAGAGCGTCCGCCTCCTAAGCGGAAGGTCGCGCGTTGGAATCGCGCCGGGGGCACCATCTCTCATCCCGTACTGACATTCGCAATTGATCAAGATCGGCCATGAATTCGAACAAAACGATCGTTTTTGATCGGGACCTCGCCTCTGAAGATTTACGCTGAGATACCGACAGTGAATGCTTGAAATTGGTGGCGAGCGCAAGTTGAGGTTGTGCTTGACTTCCCAGCTCAACACAATAATATTATTGGGTTGCGTTTAGTCGGAAGGAGAATGGGAATGCCGCGCAAGATCATTAGCCATCCACTGTGACGGTTACCGTCACGGTGGATGTCATCAACATACCGTCTCGGTTGATGGTTATAAGTATTACGCTTATGAGTGGAGAGCGCGTGTTCTCCAAAACAATGATGGGCGCGCCCGGAGCGCCAACAGGGGGAAAGGAGAAATGACCATGATAAGAATTGTCTTGAACCGAAGAGGAGGCTAACTTGATTCCCGAATTTGATGCGAAGGGGTTACTCCCTAAGGGTATTTACCGTGCTAATTGGCAAGAGATAGCGAAGCGGTTTGGAGGTAATCGGCAAAGGCACAAGTTACTTCGAGGATTGAAAGAAGCTCTGGACTTGTTAAAGAGCGCTGGTTGCCGGCGCGTTTTCTTAGACGGCAGTTTCGTGACAGACAAGAAGTTGCCAAACGACATCGACGTATGCTGGGACATCGATGGCGTAGATCCAATGTCGCTCGACTCAGTGTTCTTCGATTTTGACAACGGTAGAGCGGCTCAAAAGACGAGATTCGGAGCAGAATTCTTTCCGGCCCAAGCGCCTCAACGGCTTAAGACCTTCTTGGATTTTTTCCAGATTGACAAGGAGCATGGAGAGCCGAAAGGAATTATTGAACTGCTGCTGGATGATGGATAATGATTAAGAATGAACGTCAATATCGTATAGCGAAAGCGCAGGCTGCTAAGTTTGAGGACGCGCTAAAAGCATTCTTGGCTGAATCGCGCAGCGATCGCACAACGCACCCTCGCTTAATTAAAGCGCAGAAGGATGCGATGCAGAGTCAACTTGAGTCTTTGCGCCGCGAGCTGACTGAATATGAAGATCTGGAGAGTGGTAACATGCCACCTCCAGATCTCGAATACATTTCCGTAGTACCGCGAGATTTGATACGGGCACGCATCGCTTCAGGCTTAAGCCAGAAAGAATTGGCGAAACGCCTGGGAATGCCGGAGCAACAGATTCAGCGGTACGAAGCGAAAGAATATGAGTCAGTTAGCTTGGCTCGGATTTCTGAGGTCGCGAAAGTGCTGCAATCAGTCTCGGCAAAATCTAGCCATGTCGGTAATCATCGACATTAACGCAGCTGCTATTTCAATCTTTCTCGCGGCAAAGAATGCAAAGCGGAAGGTCGCGCGTTGGAATCGCGCCGGGGGCACCATCTCAATAACGGCCGATGCCGGTTTTCATTGTTCGCATCGCCTCAAGGTGATCGTGCTTCAATTCAAAACTGCGTGTTCCCAGCATCACCGCAGCTTTCCGCGCCTCGACCAGCCGCTCAAATTTTTCATAGGGGAGTTCAAATCCGTAGAGCTCGCTGCAAACTTTTCCGTGACGCGTCATCACTTCGCCCACCTGCTCCGTTTTTAGGTCAGTCGCAAACACGGATTGTTCGTCAGCAACAATATTTAGGTGCAATTGATTCGTGGAGTGGTCAGCATACTGATCACGATATTTGCAGCCATCGCGGTACGTGCTCGCGGCGACGTTGAAGCGCACTGATTGTGGCGTGGCCAGCCGCGGACCTGGGTTGTAAAAAACAGCCGTGAGGGCGACGAAATCGAAAAGGACTGATTTGGTTTCACTACCACTGATGTAGAACGTCGTTGTCGCTACGACAACCTCGGGCTCTGCATAGTAATGAAAACTCGCCTTTCCAATCTTAATGCTGCGCACGGGCGCGTGACTTCTCGGATTGGCACTTCCTGACGATGACTGCGCCAGGCCAGATGAAATCGACAAAAGCAGGGTTAAGAGAGCTGCCGCTACGATCTTCATGGTTGAATCCACGGCGGAAATGATTCCCGAAGCATCACTTGCAACGGCCATTCCCTGAAAACCTGCTGAGAATTCAGCGATCTTCAGATCGCCGCGCAAGAATTGTGCGACAAACGGACATCTTAACTTTCAGATCACTCGCTGACCCTTTTATTCGTGGCCCATACGAACGTGCACGATGGCGGCGCCGAGATCGCGGTCGGCGTGATCTTCATCGGCGTCAGGTTATTTTTGGTTAATAGAGCGTTGAAGGCGACGAGATCCGCGCTGAGCACCGTCTTCCAGGCGTTCCCGGTCGCGGTGAGTTCCTTGCAGCCTGTTTCCCACGTATCGATCGCTCCCTTGGTTGGTCCCATGTCGATCCCGTTCTGCGTAAGCGGTCCGAGAACGGTGTTGAAGAGTCCATTGATTGACCTGAACGTGAGCACGCTGCCGGGCACACGTACGGGTGCGCCGAATCCACCGCCTCCACCAAAGCCGCGTCCGGCGGGGGGCGCGCCGCCAACCGTAGCCAGCTTCGTATCCAGCGCAGTCGCGGCCGACGCGACTTCCGGCGGCAACGAACGTTTCATGAGCGTGGCCAACTGTGCTCGCACTGCACCCACTTCCTCGTTAGCGGTGTAGCTGTCTTTCATCCCCTGCGCCGCGGCCAGCACGAGTTTCATCTGTGCCCGCAGCGCCGACATCATCGCGGCGCTTTCGCCGATGCGCGGATCGTTGTGCACGACGAGAGTTTGCGTGTAAGTGACGCCATCGACGATCAGCTTGACCGTGTAGGTGCCGGGCAACGCGAGCGGCCCGTGCGGCGCTGGAGTCACGGCGCCGGGTGACGAATTCATCTGGTTATTAATGTCTGGGTTGTAGCCCGGGGGATCGTCATAACGCAGATCCCAGTTGATGCGATTCGTACCCGTATTCGTCGCGAGCGCGCGTTCCTCTGGTCGCATCAACCAGTAATCAGGATACGGCGGCCGCTGGTAGATCGGCGGCAGCGTACTAGTTATCGTCCGCACCAACGTATTCGCCGAGTCAAAAATCTGTAGCTTGATCTCGCCGGCTGGTTTCTTGCTCAGGTGGTAATAGAGGAGCGCGCCGTAAGGAGGATTAAGTGCATGAGGCATCTCGGGGTTCATTGGCTGGTCCCAGTTGCCGTTCGCTCGAGCGCGGATCGCGTCACCCGGTTTGAACAGATACGCCGGCGCCGCGGCGATCTGCTGTCCCTTGGCGGCGATCTCGCGCAGCGGACTCATGTCGTCGAGAACGTAGAATCCGCGGCCGTACGTGCCGATCACGAGGTCATTCATGTGATGATCGGTGTGAAAGACCATGTCGCGAATCGATGTGCTCGGCAGATTCAGCCTTAGCGACTGCCAATGATCGCCGTCGTCGAACGACACGTAGACGGTTGTCTCGGTGCCGGCAAAGAGCAGGCCCTTCTGTTTCGGATCTTCTCGAATGACATGCACCTGACTGCCGGTGCGCTCGTCAGTCGGCAGACCATTGACGATGCGCGTCCATGTCTTGCCGCCATCGTGTGTGCGATAGATGTAATGCTGCTCCGGGCCTGCGGGAGCCGGACCACCACCACGGCCGAAACCGATGTTCGCGAGCACGTAGGCGGTGTTGATGTCGCTGTGTCCGGCCTCGACCGTGACGAAGTTGGCGTTCGCCGGAAGATCAGCAAAGTTCGTGACGTTGTTCCAGGTCTTGCCGCCGTCCATCGTGCTGTAGATCTGTCCCGTGGTGCTGCCCGACCAGAAGACGCCCTGCTTGACCGTTGAGATCGAGAAATCGGAGATCGTTCCGGGCAAGGTAGGACGCCCGCCGGCGGGACCGGCCGGAGTCGGAGCTGGAGTTCCCGGGGTGGGCGTCGGGGTCGGCGTAGGTGCAGCGCCGCACTGGACCATCGGCTGACCCTTCGGCGTAGTGAGATCGGGACTGAACGCTTTCCATGTCTGCGCACCGTCGCGCGTGACGACGATGCAGTTGTAGCCCACATACAGGGCCTTCGGTTCGAAAACGGTGTCGAAACGTTTCCAAAAATCGCGGCCCTCGACGTAAAGGTTTCTGTCTGTGCCGAAATTTGGAGCGACGTTGCCCCACTGGCCGGTGGCGATATCAATCTTGATCAGTCCATTACCCTGACCGATCCCATAACCGACGCCGTAAATCGTCGTCGGCTTGAGCGGATCGGGCACGACCGTGCCGAACTCGGATGAAGGCAGAGGCAGCCAGTCGAATTCGGTAATCTGTCCCCAATCGCTGCGGCTGCGGGTCATGATTGCGCCAGTGTCTTGCTGCGAACCCATCACCCAATACGGATATTGATTGTCGGTGGCGATGTGATAGATCTGATCGATCGGGATCTGGTAATAGCCGCTCCATGTCTGACCGCCGTCGAGAGTGATCGCCGGACCTTGATCGAAGCCGAAGAAGATACGTTTGTTGTCGGTCGGGTCGAGCCAGGCGACGTGCGGATCTTCGCCGCCGGGAGCTCCCTTGAACGCGCTGAATGTCTTGCCGCCGTCGGTCGATCGATAGATGGTGGTGGCAATCGTGTAAACGATGTCCGGGTTTTGAGTATCGGCCCAGACGCCGGAGCTGTAGTTACCCTGGCCGTTCGAGATGCGCGTTTCATCGCCAGCCATGTGCTGCCATGTCGCGCCCTGATCATCGGATCGAGACAGACCCGATGCACCCTGGAGCGGAGTGCCGATCACGTAGATGCGTTTGCCATCGGTGTGCATCGCAATGGCGACGCTGATGCGGCCGTTGTATTGCGGCAGCGTGTCGACCTTTTTCCAAGTCTTGCCGGAGTCGGTCGATTTATAGAGCGCCGTGCCGTTAGGTCCTTGGGGCGCGCCGCCTCCGCCACCGAAACCGCCGCCGCCGCCCTGTGAAGTTGCGAAGATCACGTTCGGCTTGTCGTACGCGTACTCGACATCGCGCGTGCCGTTCGCGTTCTCCGGCCGCAGCGTGTTCTCCCACGTCTTGCCACCGTCGGTCGTTCGATAGATGCCCCGGCCATTATGGCTCGCATCACCTTGCGTCGAAGCGACTACGTGATTCGGATCTTTCGGATCGACAACCATCTTGTTGATTTTGGTCGTCTCCTCGAGACCGATGTGCGTCCATGTCTTGCCGGCGTCGATCGATTTGTACATGCCGTCGCCGGATGAACCCTGCACCGAATCACCCGTACCGGCATACACAATGTTGGGATCGGACGGTGCTACTTGAATGGCGCCGATGCTGTCGACGTGCGTGAACTGATCAAAGATCGGAAACCACGAAACGCCCGCATTTGTCGTTTTCCACATGCCGCCGAGAGGAGCCCCCAAATAGAACGTGCCCGGCTCACCGATCGCGCCGGTCACGGCGGAGACACGCCCGCCGTGAAACGGGCCGATGTTGCGCCAGCGAAGACCCGAAAAAAGGTCGTCGCCCGAGTCTACATAGACCGCGACGTTCCGAGATCTTTCTGCGTAGACTGAACCGTGAGGGCTAATCGCTGTCTTAATCAGCGTGACTCCAAGCACAGCCACAATCAACCAAACGCGGCAATTTATTTTCATCTAAGATTGGCTCCCGGTTTGAGATACGAAGATCGCTGCGAAGCGGCATACCATATGAGTCTTTTGAGACTGAGGGCATCCAGCATGTGCCCCTAACTTGAACTCAATCGCGCCATAATCTATCACAAGAGACGGCGAGAGATATCGTGAGCGAGGCGGTTAATACAGTCCTCTCGCAGATTCACAATGACCGCACGATCGAAGCGGTCTTCCTTTACTTTCGCAAGACGATGATCGTCGCGCCCAACCCGCCCGCGTCCGGTGGGGCGTCGGTCCAGGACTCCACGAACGGCGTCCGCGCCAGGATCTTCCGAACCATGTCACGCTGCACGCCGATTCCTTTGCCGTGAATAATGCGCGCCACCAGAAAACCCTTTTCATGAGCGAGCCTCAAGTACTCTTCGACGACTGCTTTTACGTCGCGAGGCGGAATCGTGTGCAGATCGAACACATCGGTGATCTCGATCACAACCGGTTCAGGAAAGGGAGTGCTATGGTCATCGTCGCTTTGCATTTTGTTCGCGCGTCTCTATAATTTTCTTTGCTAGTGCAATCGTCTAATCCGATCCCGCAGAGTTCGCAAGCCTTGCTGAGTTCGTCCCGCAAAGGAGTGCCACGTTGGCAATTCGTCTGAGCAGAACCTTCATTCTGCGCAAGCTACATCAGTTAACCGGCATCATGCCGCTCGGCATTTTCCTCCTCGAACACTTTTATACCAACTCGAAAGCGCTGACTGGTCCGGCTGATTTCAACAATGCAGTCAAAGACCTTCAATCGATTCCCTACATCCTGTTCGTCGAAATCTGCGGCATTTTTATTCCGCTAATTTATCACGCGGTGTATGGGTTGGTGATTACGATCGAGGCGCGGCCGAACAATCTTTATTATCCGTACGCGCGAAATTGGTTCTACACAATTCAGCGAGTTACCGGGATCATTCTTTTCTTCTTCATTACTTTTCACGTTTTGAATTTCAGGTTTGGAATGATTCCCGGGCTGAATACTTTGTCGGTCGCGCATCATCCGGATCAAAGTTTCGATGTCGTGTCGCGAGAGTTCCACAACGTTTGGATCTTTATCGTTTACGTTATCGGCATTACGGCGACCGTTTGGCACCTGGCAAATGGTATCTGGCTGTTCCTGGTCGATTGGGGCATCACGATCGGCGAACGCGCCCAGCGCTTGACCGGTTACGCATGCATCGCGATCGGACTGTTTCTGCTCGCGGTCGGCATCAACGCGGCGATTGCATTTATTAAGCCCGGGGGTTTGATCCCCGGGATTCTGTAGTCCGATAAGCTTCAGCTTGTCGAACCGCGATATGGCGAATTACGAAGCGACAAACTGAAGTTTGTCGGACAGAGTTAATGGCTACTCAAATCAAAATCGCAATTGTCGGTGGTGGGCTCGCGGGTCTGGCAGCAGCAATGAAGATTGCCGAAGCCGGCCACTCAGTCGATCTGTTTTCGGTCGTGCCGGTCAAACGTTCGCACTCGGTCTGCGCGCAGGGCGGAATCAACGGCGCGGTGAATACGAAAGGCGAAGGCGACTCGACCTGGGAGCATTTCGACGACACGGTTTACGGTGGCGACTTTCTGGCGAATCAACCTCCGGCGAAGGCCATGTGCGAGATGGCGCCGTCGATCATTTATTTGTTCGATCGCATGGGCGTGCCGTTTTCGCGAACGAATGAAGGTCTGCTCGATTTTCGCCGCTTCGGTGGCACGAAGTATCACCGCACTGCGTTCGCGGGAGCTTCTACGGGCCAGCAACTTTTGTACGCGCTCGATGAGCAAGTGCGGCGTTATGAAGTTGGCGGCAAAGTCACCAAGTATGAAGGCTGGGAAATGATGTCGCTCGTGCTCGACGACCATCAGGTCTGTCGTGGCCTTGTAGCGATGAACCTGCGTTCGCTTGAGCTGAAAGCTTTTCCGGCCGACGCAGTCATTATCGCGACCGGTGGTCCCGGACTGATTTTCGGCAAGTCAACGAACTCGATGGTTTGCACCGGCAGTGCCGTCGCCGCTTGTTATCAGCAAGGTACAAAGTACGCTAACGGCGAATTCATTCAAGTGCATCCGACTTCGATTCCCGGCGAAGACAAGTTGCGTTTGATGAGTGAATCCGCGCGCGGCGAAGGCGGTCGCGTCTGGGTTCCTAAGAACAAAGGCGACAAGCGATCACCTTCCTCAATTCCCGAGAACGAGCGTTTGTACTTCCTCGAAGAAAAGTATCCTGCGTACGGCAATCTGGTCCCGCGCGACATTGCGACGCGCGAAATCTTTGAGATTTGTCTCGCCGGCATGGGCGTCAGCGGCGAAAATCAGGTCTATCTCGATCTGACGCACATCCCCGCAGAGACGCTCGATAAGAAGCTCGGCGCCATTCTGGAAATCTACGAAATGTTCGTGGGCGACGATCCGAAGCATGTGCCGATGCGCATCTTTCCCGGCGTGCATTACTCGATGGGCGGGCTCTGGGTTGATTTTAATCAACGCACGAATATTTCCGGATTGCTCGCGGCCGGCGAATGCGACTATTCGATTCACGGCGCGAATCGGCTGGGAGCCAACTCGTTAGTTAGTTGCGTGTATGGAGGATTCATCGCCGCCCCTGCCGCCATCGAATGGGCGAAGAATGTCGAGCGTAACGGAGCGAATGGATCCCGAGTGTACGAACAGGAGACGAAGCGGCAGCAGGAAATCAACGACAAGTTAATCGCGCAGAGCGGCACCGAAAATCAGTACAAGCTGCATGATGAAATGGGCAAGACCATGACGGACAACGTCACCGTCATTCGTTACAACGATCGGCTGAAAGAGACGGATGAAAAGCTGCTCGAATTGACGGACCGATTCGACCGAATCTCAATCAACGATTCAAATTTGTGGGCGACGATGGCTTTGCCGCACGCGCGTCAGTTGCGCAACATGCTCGATCTCGCGCGTGTGATCACGCTGGGCGCGCTCAATCGTAATGAATCGCGCGGCGCGCATTACAAACCCGACTTTCCGGATCGCGACGACGCGAACTGGTTAAAGACAACGATCGCGGAATATTCAGGCGAAGGGCCAGTGTTTTCGTTTGAACCGGTCGATATCTCTTTGATTCCGCCACGCAAACGCGATTACTCGCACGAGAAGAAAGAGACCGCGAAAGCTTGATTGCCACAGAGGCACCGAGACACAGAGCCTAACAGAGATATGAAAACGATTAAGGGAAAACGGACTAAATTATTTTGCAGGCTCTCTGTGTCTCTGTGCCTCTGTGGCTAATTGCTTATGGAAACTATCGAGATACACATCAAACGACGCGCAGCGCCAGATGCGCCTCAACACTGGGAAGTGTTCGAGCTTCCCTATCGTCCGAACCTCAACGTAATTTCCTGTCTCATGGAAATTCGCAAGAACCCGGTGACGAAGTCAGGCCAGCAAACGACGCCGCCGTCGTGGGACATGAATTGTCTCGAGCAGGTTTGCGGGATCTGCACGATGGTGATCAACGGACGTGTGCGGCAGTCGTGCTCGGCTTTGGTCGACAATCTCGACCAGCCGATCAAACTCGAACCGATGACCAAGTTCCCGAACGTTCGCGATCTGATCGTCGATCGATCGCAGATGTTCGATCACCTCAGACGCGTTCATGCGTGGGTCGAACTCGATGGCACGTACGATCTCGGCCCAGGCCCACGAATGGATCAGGAAGACGTGATGGAGCGCTATGCGTACTCGCGCTGCATGACGTGTGGATGTTGCCTCGAAGCGTGCCCGCAGTACGACGAAGATCACTACATTGGCCCGCAGGCGATCGGCCAGGTTCGGCTCTTCAACATGCATCCCAGCGGGGCCATGGATCGCGACGAGCGTCTTGCAGCAATTATGGGCGAAGATGGCATCACCAATTGCGGCAATGCGCAAAACTGTGTGAAGGCCTGCCCGATGAACATTCCACTCACCAAAGCAATCTACGAAGAAAACCGCGAGACGGTGTTGTATGGGTTGTTGGGGTGGTTGAAGAAATAGCCTAGAGATTGGTGGCTCCCATGCCCCTTGGTCTGACTCAGATCAGGAAAGCGTTTAGAACAGGGCAATATCGTTACTCAAACCACGCGCTTGACGAAATGGATGATGACGGTATTACCGATGGCGACGTCATACATGCAATTCTGAACGGCGACGTGGTAGCAACATTGACTGAGGATCCGAGAGGAACCCGCTTTGTCGTTCGCGGACCCGCGTCGCGAGTCGAAACCGAAATTGAAATTGTCTGTCGCTTCCTTCCGTCGTCAACCCTACGTATAATCACCGCATATGCCATCGAAGAATAAGAAATCAAAACTTGATCCTTGTGAATATTGCGACGGCATGCTTGACGATCGCGAGAAGCTCGTCAGCGTATATAGGCATCACGGCGACTCTCATTTCATTTTCGAGAAAGTTCCAGCGCAGGTGTGCTCTCGATGCGGTGAACGGTATTTCTCGGCCAAGGTGGTTAAAGAAATGGAACGACTTATGAATGAGGAGCCCCTGCAGGCCTCGACCATCTCAGTCCCGGTTATTGAATTTAGCCAGGCTGCATAAGCTCGCAAGGCGATGCGTTCACATCTTAATGGCCTGGATTCTGGCGACCACGATTACCCTAAATTCCCAGAACGTTAACGAGTTCCTGCACCGCGGCCGCGCTCTTTTGCAGAGCGATTCGTTCCTCAGCAGTCAGAGTAATCTCGATAACTTGCTCCAGTCCCTTCGCGCCTAGCTTACAAGGCACGCCGACATACAAACCGTTGATGCCGTACTCGCCTTCCAGGTAAGCCGCACAAGGAAGAATCTTCTTCTTATCTTTCAGAATCGATTCGGTCATCTCGACTGCGGCTGCTGATGGCGCGTAGTAAGCCGATCCGGTTTTCAGCAGCGCCACGATTTCAGCGCCGCCGCCGGCGGTGCGCTTCACGATCGCATCGATCTGATCTTTCGACAGCAGTTCGGTGATGGGAATTCCCGCGCAGGTTGAGTAGCGCGGCAGCGGCACCATCGTGTCGCCGTGGCCGCCGAGCACAAACGCCGTCACATTCTCAACTGAGACGTCCAAAGCTTCGGCGAGAAAGCACCGCATGCGGGCAGAGTCGAGCACGCCCGCCATGCCGATCACTCGATGTTTCGGAAATCCCGATCGTCGCAGAGCGACCTGGCACATCGCGTCCAGCGGATTCGAAACAATGATCAGGATTGAGTTCGGTGAACGCTTGACACATTCATCCACGACTTTGCCGACGATATCGGCATTGGTTTTGAGCAAGTCGTCGCGACTCATTCCCGGTTTGCGCGCCAGGCCCGCGGTGATGATAACCACATCCGAATCGTTCGTTTCTTCATAACCGTTGCTGCCGGTTAGGCTCACATCGAAGCCTTCAACTGGTGCAGCTTCCGCCAGGTCGAGCGCTTTGCCCTGGGGCACGCCCTCGACAATATCGACGAGCACCACGTCGCCAAGTTCTTTCGACGCGAGCCAATGCGCCGCGGTCGCGCCTACGTTACCGGCGCCGACCACCGTAATTTTCTTTCGTGTTCCCATGATTGCGATCCTCTCTGGTGGCACAGACTTCAGTCTGTGACCTCGGTCACTGCCTTTGTTGTTTCATAGGCTGGAGTCTGTACCGGATTCTGATTGATTGAGCGCCGTTAGACGCGCAATGTTTATAGTTCAATCATGTTCCTTTTTCAAAGTGGCAATAATCGAAAAGTAGGCATTTCGATTATTCGCTGCGAGAACTACAATATGCCGCGGTTGCTATGAACATTTTGCTCCTTCGGAGCCCCTGTGGTCGATTCATCTGGCTAACGATCTAACACATAAGTCCGCAACGGAGCTCGTCGCGTTGATTCGTTCACGCGCAGTGTCGCCGGTTGAAGTTGCCGAAGCTCACCTAAAACGAATCGAGGAATTGAATCCGTCGCTGAACGCGATCGTCACGATCCCGGATGATGTGATCGATCGGGCGCGGGATGCGGAGGACGCGATCGTTAGGGGCGGGGAAGTCGGGCCGCTGCATGGATTGCCGATTACCATCAAGGACACGATCGAAACGAAAGGATTACGCACGACGAGTGGATCGCGACTGCGGCGTGATTACGTGCCTGATCGTGATGCGACAGTGGTCGCTCGATTGAAAGCCGCGGGCGCTATAGTTCTTGGCAAGACAAACGTGCCGGAGATGGCGATCCCTTACGAGACGGACAATCCGGTGTTCAATCGTACTAATAATCCTAAAGACCTTTCGATGACACCTGGCGGATCGAGTGGTGGCGAAGCCGCAGCGATTGCGGCCTACATGTCACCGGCAGGTGTGGGCAGTGATCTTTCCGGATCGATTCGCGTGCCTGCTCATTTCTGTGGCATTGCGGGATTGAAGCCAACGACAGGCGTGATTCCGATTGACGGTCATATTCCTGAAGTAATCGGACCGATGGCCCTCGGCGCGTGCGTAGGGCCGATGGCGAGAAGCGTCGACGACCTCGCGCTTCTGTATCGCGTGATGACAGCCCAAACGAAATCTGATCGTGAACATGACGATCGTCGAGGAGCTGTGGTGTTCTATGTTCATGATGGCGTCGCTCCTGTCACTGAAGAGACAGAAGCCGCGGTTCGAACTGCGGTAGAAAAATTGGTCGACGCCGGTTATGACGTTCGCGAGGAGCGACCACCGGCCGTCGCGGAAGGACAGCGGCTCTGGGTTGAATTATTTTCCCGGGTCAGCGCTGAGCAGCTCCGCGATTTCTATCGCGGCAGAGAAGATGAAGCCGGACCGTTAGTCGCATCGATCATTCGCAGGAACGCCGAAAATTCTTCGTTCGCAGACAAGGTCGAAAATGCCGAGAGGCTTGCAAAGGCAGTCGTTGAGCGTGAACGCTTGCGGGAAACGCTTCTGCTTTGGATGAAAAATACGCCGCTGATTATCGCTCCGGTCGGCTCGGTGCCCGCGTTCCCACACGGCGCGAAGCGAGTCGAAGTCCGCGGTGAATCAATCAGCATCTTTCGCGCGTTCAGCTATTCACAGACGTTCAATGCGTTCGGATTGCCGGCATGTTCCGTGCCTGTGAGTCGTTCGGCTGAGGGCCTGCCAATCGGCGTGCAAGTGATTGGACGTCCTTTCGCAGAAGAAGAAGTATTGGCGGCTGCGAAGATAATTGAAACTGCAACGTAGTCGGGTACGCACGCCTCTGGCGTGCTGCATGCCGGAGGCATGCGTACCCGGCACAAAATTGTCGAACACGCAGGGTTTCGATATAGTGCACGCCATCATAGTCCGCTAACGTTCGGAGGTGAATCATGTCGCTCGCGTCATTGATGCTGTTCCAGGCTGAAGTTGTCGGCAGCTTCCTTCTAATCTTTCTTCTCTTCTTCATCGGCATCGTGCTGCTGGTTATTGCCGTGAAGACTATCAAGATCGTGCCGCAGGCGACCGTCATGCTCGTCGAACGGCTCGGGCGTTTCAGCAAAGTAGCGGCGAGCGGCCTGAATATTCTGGTTCCGTTTCTGGACAAACCTCGGGCGGTTTATTGGACGAACATGCGCGGCGGGATCACTTCAATCGATCTGCGCGAGCAATACATCGACCTGCCGCCGCAACCGGTGATCACGCGCGACAACGTGACGATTCACGTCGACTCAGTCGTGTACTGGCAAATCACGGATCCGGTCAAAGCGGTTTACGAGATGAACGATCTCATCGGCGGCATCGTGCAATTGACGATCACCGGCATGCGCGCCGTGATGGGTGACATGGATCTGGATCACACACTGTCGCAGCGCGATCAAATCAACGCGAAGCTGCGCATAATTCTTGACGAAGCCACCGACAAGTGGGGCGTGAAAGTGACGCGCGTCGACGTCAAGAACATCAACCCGCCGGAAGATGTGCGCATCACGATGGAAAAACAGATGACCGCGGAACGGAATCGGCGCGCGCTCGTGCTGCAGGCGGAAGGTGATCGACAAGCTGCGATTACGCGTGCAGAGGGCGAGAAGCAGGCCGCGGTCACCCGAGCGGAGGGCGAAAAGCAATCAGCGATACTGGCCGCCGAAGGCGCCGCCGAAGCGCGACAGCGAAATGCCCAGGGCGAAGCTCAGGCAATTGCGTTGGTTGCCGAAGCGATGCATGAGCATGGAAATCCAGCGGAGTATTTGATCACGACGCGCTACATCGAGAGCCTGCGCGACATGACCAAGAGCAACAACGCGAAAGTGATCTTCATGCCGGTCGAGACTTCGACCATGCTTTCGAGCATCGGGGCGATTAAAGAGCTGATTTCCGAAACGGGATCGAAGCGTGACGATTCCGAGCCACCGCCACCAAGACAGTTGCGGTAAAGGAACGCAAGCATCCTTGTCCCGACGAGTCAGGATTCGCGGGCATCCCTGCGCGCTTTACCTGTGCAGCTTCGCGAAAGAATGGATTTCTGTAGCCCAGGCGTTTACGCTTGGGTAAGAGGTATGAATTTCTGTAGCCCAGGTGTTTACGCCTGGGTAACAGGCCCGAACGCAGAACCAGAAGCCCCATGATGGGGCTTCGTTGCTAATTGGGATTCACCGATCCCAGCCGTAAACGGCTGGGCTAGAGAAATGGCTAGGGCAGAAATACCTAAAGCCTTATCCGCGGTATCACGCGCAAGATGCGCGTGCTACCTAACTCTCGATTTCGACGAAGTCAGCGCCGTCCGCGACACCGCCAGATGCGATTTTCGCACAGCCAGCCGCCTCCGCGACTGTGCCAGACGCGATTTCGGTGCCGCCAGCCGTCGCCGCGACTCCGCCAGTCGTGATTTCGGTGCAGTAAGTCGTCTCCGCGACTCCGCCGGTCGCGATTTCGGTACGGCCAGCCGTCTCCGCGATGTCGCCAGTCGCGATTTCGGTACAGTCAGCCGTCTCCGCGACGCCGCCATTGGCGATTTCGGCGAGGCCAGCGGCGTCCGCGAGGACGGAAGTTGGCTTCTCTCGGGCGAAAGACTTGTCCGAACCTCCGCATTTGCAGTACTTAGCGCCGTCCTTCTCTCATTCACACCTTGCCTCAGCTAGGTGATTATGCAGCGTCGCTTTGATAGGAAACCGTTTGAAACGGTTTCTCTTTGATGGTGGGTTGAGCTACGCCTGGCTGAAGCCAGGCGTGAATGAAACGACAGACCTTCTTCGTGTTAAGCCTTACCTTTGCTTGCGAAGATGCGAGCGCTCATGCAGGGCAAGGCGTGGCACGCGCGTCCCGCCCGTGGCATCACGCGCAAGGTGCGCGTGCCACCTTAACTTTCGCATTCGGCGAGGATTTCCTGGGCATGGGCGAGGTTCGGATGGCCGAGCCTTTCGTAAATCTGCACCCCGCGACGGGCGTGCTCGAGCGCTTCTTCCTTTTTCCCCTGCCGTAGGAGGGCTTCGGCGAGGCGCTCACGGTCGCGGGCGATTAGTTCCAACCTGCCAACGCTTTCTGACAAGGGCAGGGCTTCGCGGGCGCGAGCTTCTGCGCCGGGCCAGTCCTCGCGATCCATCGCCAGCGAGGCCAGATTGCCGGTGATGAAAGCTATGCCTTCATGGTAATCGACGGCGCGCGCGATTCCCAGAGCCTCGCGAAAGTGGCGCTCAGCGGCCTCGAATTGTCGGCTAGAGCTTTCGGCGCTGGCGAGTTCGTTGAGCGAGGCGGCAACATCCTCGCTCTCGCGGCCCAAGCTGCGGTAAAGCTCCACGGCTTCGCGATAGGCACCGATAGCTGCGACATAGTCCTTCGCCAACTGGTGGCCAAGGCCGCTCAAGTGGAGAGCTGTCGCCCGCTCGCGGGCGCCGGCCTGTGCCTCACGCCAATGCCCCTCAGCGCGGTCGGCGCAGGCGAGCACTTCGGTTGATTGCCCGCGCAGATAGTGGATCCAGCCGATTTGATATGCTCTCCCGCCAGCGCTATCAAAGTCCCCTGCCGCCACCGCGCGATTCTCGGCATCGCGCGAGAGAGCGAGTCGCTCATCCCACCGTCCAGTGAAATTGAGAAAAGCTACCAGTGCATCGCACACAGTCTGAAGCCGCCCGTTGTCCCCGGAAAGGAAACGCGGCAGAGCGGCGGCGACGGTGGGCCATGCGGCGTCGAGCACTGGGAACCGGTCATGCTCATCGTAACCATTTTCGACTACCACTGCGTAAGCGTGTTTTTCCAGACGGTCGCCGGTCTCGCGCAACACCTCAGGCTTCTTCACCCGCAGAAAGTCGGCGACGAGCGGTACGAGGGTGAACGTCTTCAGCTCCTCGCTCGGCACGACCAGGGACCGGTTGATGAGTAACTTGAGCGCGCGCTCGGTTTCTGGCAGGTCTGTTTCAGCAGTCGTCGTGATGTGCTCGATCTTCGCCGGCAGCGTGAAGTAGGTAAGCGCGCAGAGCGTGCGCGTCTCGGCTTCGCTGAAATCCTCGACCAGATCGCCAAAGATGAACTCGAGCGGGTCGTTTCCTTCCGGGCATGAGCGCAGGTACGTGATGGCGTCGGTGAAGGTGACGCAACTGCCCCGGCCAATCTGTCCCGCCGTCCAACGGAGCAGCAGCGGCTTGCCGCCCGTCTGGCGATAGAGCGTGAGACGCTCGGCTTCGCTGGTTTGCGCGAGAGCCGGATTGCCTTCCGCGAGTTTCGCGAGCGTAGCTAGCGCGGCGTCTTCGCTGAGTTTTTCAAGAATCAATTCTTCCGCGGCTGAACCTATGCGCACACGCGACGTTAGGATTGCCTTGCAGCCGGGCGGCAGCTTCTTGACGAAGGTGAACACGATGTCGCGTTCGCGCTTCAGCAGTGATTCGAGATTATCCAGTATCAGCAGCGTCTTCGTGCCGCGCAGCGCATCAAGAAGCATCCGGGGCCGTTCGGTCTCGACAGCCTTGGGAATGTCGTCGCGCCCAAGCTCGCGCGCAAGTTCGTTAAGGAGTTCTGCGAGGCCGCTAATGAGAAAGCCGGAGAGGTCGCGCAGACCGTCATCATCCAGTTCGCGTGATTTGAGCGAGACGAACGCAATTTTCTCGAAGGCGTCCGCAGATGCATCGTAGGCCGCGCGCACGGCGAGCGAAGTCTTTCCCATGCCGCCCGGACCGTCGATGAGCGCACCCCAGGTGCGCGATTCAGGGTCGAGGGCATCGGCAATCTTCTTTAACTCCTCCTCGCGTCCAAAGAATGGCTGAAGCGAAGGCAGATTGTGCGGGATGGAGGTGCGCGGCGTGTCGCCGCTCGCGACGACTGGCTTGGCGTAGTGATCCTTTGGCAAGCCTTCATTCAGCGCCAGGCGTTCGAGGATCTCATTTGTCGCTTGCTCCGGAGTTATATCGTCAAGATCGGTGTACCCAGCCAGACCGTGCAGGCCCTTTCCTTCAACGCGGTCGAAGCGGGTCAGCATAACTTCGCTGGCCTTCCATTTTTTGAGCAATCCGTAAATGGCATTCCATTCGAGGCCGCACCATTCCTTCTTCTCGTAATCCGGGCAAAACACTACGACGACAAGATCGGATTCCTTTTCATATAGATCGGGTAAGTAGAACGCGAGGTCGCTGCGCGAGAATTCAGCGTTGTGATATTTGTCGTAGAGAATTTTGTCTTCACCAAATCGATCCGCGAGTATACGCGCGACTTTCGCAACGTACTCTCGCTTCTTCTCGCCCGCGAAAGAAAAGGCGATGCGGAAGCGTTTCTGTCTGTCGTCTGGTGAGGCGCTGTTCGGCATTGGGGAAGTTCCTCGACGCGGGCAAATTCTGTCATTGGAGTTCAGCAAACACAAGAGTTTTACTGTGTGGAGCGCGGGCATCCCTGCCGGCACGTGGAGCGCGGCCATCTTGGCCGCAAGCACGCGCAGCGTGCTCAACAGTTCTTCGCGCTTCGCGCTCAGGCGGGCAAGGATGCCCACGCTCCAAGGGTTCCGCGCTCACCCCCCCGGTACTGACCTTATCCTCAAATCCGGGTATTGACATACCTGACTCATCAAGTGCCTACCTTCTCCGGTGCAAGCGGGAGCTGCGGAGCAGCGTTAGAGCTAAGCCCAAGGCGAGGCTCTGTGTTGAGTATCATGACATGGGTAACACTTTGATGGCCTAAAATCCGGGTATTGATAGCGCTCCGTTTAGCACATCGCCCTCTCGTTGGGTCTGCAAAGCCCTGGGGACAGCGTCCT
>DATLVM010000118.1:0-3644 GCA_035577445.1 Pyrinomonadaceae bacterium | reverse complement strand
CGCGACCTCGCGCTCGAAGCCATCAAGTTCGTCGACGATCACGATCTGGTCACTGTGCCTCAACTTGCGCGCGACACCTGGCGCATGGAGATGATGACGCCTGAGAGACAGCTCGTCAGCCCGTTCTTCCTCGGCGGGGAAACGATCCTCGTTTCGTATCCGACCAACACGATGTCGCACGAGCAAAAGATGATGAGCATGCGCGGCAACAATCCGTACTTCTCGCGCGCCACCGCTTTCCACGAACTGATTCCCGGCCATCACCTGCAAGGGTTTATGACCGCGCGCTACAAGCCTTATCGCGGGCTGTTCGGCACGCCTTTTTGGACTGAAGGCAACGCGCTCTATTGGGAGCTGCTCTTTTGGGATCTGAAGTTTGAGAAGAAGCCGGAAGAAAAGATTGGCGCGCTCTTTTGGCGCATGCATCGTTGCGCCCGCATCATCTTTTCGCTCAGCTTCCACCTGGAGAAGATGACGCCGCAGGAGTGCATCGACTTTCTCGTCAATCGCGTCGGACACGAGCGCGATAACGCGACGGCCGAGGTTCGTCGTTCATTCGACGGCAGCTATGGCCCGCTATATCAGATTGCTTATTTGATTGGCGGATTGCAGCAGTATTCGCTGCATCACGACCTCGTCGATTCCGGCAAGATGACGAATCGCCAATTCAACGATGCACTGCTGCATGAGAATCGAATTCCGATCGAAATGATTCGCGCGATTCTCACCAATCAGAAACTCACGCGCGATTACAAGACGAGTTGGCGATTCTATCCAGGAACTTAATGGCGGAGTTAGTTAGGTGTGATTGAGAAAGCGGGTGGCTTCGGGTCGGATGCCTTTGCGACATTGCGACGCTGCCGCTTCTTCGGAGGCTCGTTAGCGTGAGTACTGTTCCCCAACGAGGCTGATCCAGTTGCATCGGAGTTCCTGAGCGGCGCCGGCTTAATCACAACAGCCTCTGTCTTTCCCTGCTTCAGGGCCGCCGCGCTGGTTGTCTGTCGCGACGAACGCGGAAAGGAATCATCGAAGAATCGGCCAATCGAACTTAAGAGGTTACTCGGGAACGAAGCCACTGCAGTGATCAGCACGAGGGCGACTGCCACAAATGCGACGGCCGAGCCGCGCGTTCTCTTCGGCAAGCGGAACACTTCATCTTCCGGTTTGAGAATCGAATAGCTGTCAAAAGGATCGACTCTCTTAATGGACGAAGCCGTTAGCGGCAACTCAAGGGCCTCTGTTGGCTTGCTAACAACCTCAGCGGTGCCAACTAAGTTTCTTCCCAACAGGCGCAATGCTTCTCGAAACTCACGGGCATCGGCGAATCGATCGGCGGCGTTAAGGGCCATCGCACGTGTCAGGATTTCACTTAGCTGAACTTCGACGGCTGGGTTGAGTTTATCCGCGGGCTCCAATAAATCATCTTTACCATTCGCCAACGCCGCCGCGCGCACCAACGCGTCAGCGGGCTTCTCGCCAGTCAGCAAGTGATAGAGCGTCGCGCCGAGAGCATAGATGTCGCTCTGCGGCGACGTCCCTTGATCCTGCATTTGCTCGATCGGCGAATATCGTCGCGTATAGCCGAACAGGCTGTGCGACGATTGCGTCGTCGAGTGCTCGCCGGCATGAGTTTTCGCCAAGCCAAAGTCGAGCAGGGCGATCTGCCCAGACTCAGTCACTTTCAAATTGTGCGGTTTGATGTCGCGATGAACGATCTGGCGATCGCGGGTGTGCAAGTAAATCAGCGCGTCGAGTAACTGATCGGCCCAGGCTATTACCTGCTGGGGCGGAAAAGCTTCGTGGCGTTCGGCGATGACCTGGGCCAGATCGTCTCCGGAAATGAACTGCATCACCAGAAACGCGCGGCCATCTTCAGTGAAGTAATCGCTGACGCGCGGCAACGCGGCGTGATGCAGTCGCGCCAACAATCGCGCTTCCTGCTCAAAGTGGCGGCGCAGTCGTTCGTCAATCGAGAAAGTTTCCTTGATCGCCACCGTCGCTCCCAAGCGCTCATCAATGGCTTCATACACGGCGCCCATCCCGCCTGAACCAAGCTCGCGAACGATGCTGTAGCGCTCCTGCAAAATAGCGCCGGGCGCCATCGGTCCGGGTCGGGTGCGACGCCTCGTGGGCGTGTCGGGTTTGGACGAACTTTCCATCAGCGATGTGTCAGAACCGGGAGCCTTTTTCTCCTCTCCCTTTGGGAGAGGTTGGGTGAGGGTCCCGACTTTGTCGGGATAGCGACCGGATCAAGCAAATCCTTCGAGAAGTAATCTAATTCGAGACTCTTTCAAATGAACTAAATAAGGCGAGGTGTCCGGGGCGGTAACTACAATTCGGATTAATCGGGAAGCTGGGGCGAGATGAGAACTTCCTGAGTTCGACTATACGATATCAGTTCGGTCGAGAACAAGGTTTTTTCGCAAGTTTAGGTGAGACGCGGCGGCACAAATTCTTTCCCTTTGCCCTTGGCTCTTAGCCGCCGCACCCCGCCGCTCGTGTCCAATGAGTTCGGCGTCTTCCAGGACTACGCCGACGCTATATCCAATGGATCGTCCTGGTCTCGGGTTAGCAGCCACGCACTGACCTTCAGCTTGGGAATGTCATCGCGCAGCAGATCCTTGAGCACCGGAACCAGCTGAACCAGCACGCTCTCGTGGACCGCCTTTTCTTTACTGGGAAGAACATCCTTGGGAAGCCCCTCCTTGAGGATCGTCTCCGGTACGCCAATTTCCCGAGGATGCTGGTAGGCGCCGCAGTCCCTGTGGTCAAGGATGACGATGTGCTCGATCTGGTGCTTCAACTTCAGTGCGGCTTGCACGTGCTGAACCAGAACAGCCTGCCAAGCCGGAACGCACGCCCCCAGCGAAGCTCCCGCCAGGATGAATTGGTCGTACGGGATGTTCGGCCCGATTCGGTGCATCGCATCGACGGTCCGGCGTGGATACCGATAGTCGATGCATCCGAGCAGGAGCCACATGCCCTTCTTTCCCGGCTTAGGGTCGCTGGCCTGCTCAGCCGCGACATACTCTTCAAAGGTTTGTGGCCGCTCAATGTCGGCCATCGTTTCGTCTGTCATCATTGTTCTCCTATTTTCGCCTAACGTTTGAGTTCACGCGGCGGCGCGAATTCATTGAAGCATCACCGCACTGAGTGTCAGTACCCGGAGCGATAGCGACGGGTTCGGCTGGTTGTTCAGAGGACAAACAGTGGGATCAGCCTTGAGACCTTAACGCCAAAAGATCGAGTAAAGGGCGCGCGACTTATACTGCAAGCGCAGAGGGAAGTCAATATTTTGTCGGGAGTGATGTTAGGGAGCGTTGCCGGAAAAGGGCTATGGCCGCCGTGAAGTCAGTATTGACCTGGGCTGTCGTACTCGATAGGCGGCAAGGGATGGAGCTTAAACGAGCTGCGAAGCAGCTGTACAGCTAAGCCCAAGGTGAGGCTCTGTGTTGAGTATCAAGACATGGGTTACAGGTAGCTATCATGACATGGGTAACACTTTTCCTGATTGACCTTGACCCGGAGCAGCACCGCGGTGCTGCTTCGGGTGTGAGCGCTGCTTCGCAGCTCGTCTAAACCTTTTTCCGCAACAGACTCAAAAGGAACAGCACGGTCGCCACCGCGATGATTGCCGGACCGAG
>DATLVM010000117.1:0-10431 GCA_035577445.1 Pyrinomonadaceae bacterium | reverse complement strand
TACTGGTGCGGAGTTTGTGAAACCACGCGGCTCGTAATGGGAGCTAGCGCTACACCGCGATACTACGTGCTGAAGATGAAGGAGACGCATGTCAACTGAGAGCGAACAGATGTCGGCAGCTGAGATAGCTGAACAGATTGTCAATAACTGGAGGGCGTACTTCGCGCTTGAACTAGGACCCGTCCAGCGCGGGACGTTGCGCAATTGTATTTCAGCGGAGTTGGAATCGGAACGATCCCGAGCGCGTGCAGATGTGGACGCTTTGCGAAAGCAGATCGACCAACTGCTAGGGGAACCTGAAGCGGTTCATGCGGGAGCGCAGGCAGCAATTACGGCGTTGCGGCAAGCGCAAGTGGTAACGGAAGAGCGAGACGCGGCAGTGGAGGCGTTGAAATTGGTTCAGGATTGCGCTTTTTTAGATTCACGATGTACTGAAGAGCAATGGAATGAGGCGTGTGAGGCTGTTGATGCGGTGCTTATGAATGCTGACAGAAGAGTAGCTGAAGTGCTGGAAGACTACAGCAAACGACCGACGCGAGAGGAATACGATAAGTTGCGTGCAGATGTGGCGGAACTCCGCTCCAAGTTGGACCAGGTTGACGATGTGCTGATGTCTGATCACATTGTAGCGGTTAACGGGGAATATCGGAAAGCGCTAAGCGAGCTAGTTTCGTTTGAGATTCGAATCCACGATGACCCAGCGGTATCGGGAATTGCAGCCAAACGCAAGGCAGATGTGGCGGAACTGGTGGAGTCGTTGCAACTGATTCCGTTTGAAATTATGGAACACGTGGGGCCGCCGTATACGGTTAACTTTTCAACAGCGGTATTCCAGCAGTTACGAAAAGCTTTTGCCAAGCACTCCGAAGCGGGAAAGGTATGAGCAACACCAGCAAAATGCCCTGGCCGCCGCCTGAAGGATGGCCGGATTGCATGATCTGCAAGGATACCGGATTCCGCGGGAGTTTTCGCGACGGGTATTTCGCCTGCGGCTGCCCGGCGGGGCGCAAAGGTGGCGAGGTCCTGATGATCAAAGTTGAAAAGGCCAATGCCGAGCGTAAACTTATGATGGATATGGAGAAGCGATGATCGACCCGATCGCGGCCAAGGTTTTACAGAACGAATCAGCTCGCCGCGGCGAATCGCTTAGCCGATCGCGCCGGCCAAAACGTCGTCCGCGGATACAGCGCCAAGGCTCACAGGCGTATCCTGAGCGCATATCAGAGTCGTGGAAGGCCAGACGTGCCGAATACCTCCGGGAAGTCGGCAGGAAGGAACCGGATGCCTTCTGAATGGCAACTTGCAGCGTATCAGGCGCGGCGGACCAAGTACCAGCGGGCAGAGGCTCAGCGCAAGATCGCTCGCGAAGATGTCGGCAAGCGTTGGGAAATCGATGAAGAGCTGCAAAAGGAGCGGGAAGCAAGCGCTAACGTAAAGATTCGATTGACGCGAGAGGACATTATGGGGCAGCATGGACAAGGATTCTGAATCATGAGCAGATTCGAAGATCTTTATGGTCATTCTCCAATGGAGCCTGAGCTGGCCTGCAGGGTGGTCGGCATCAAGCCGTGGTGGATGAGATTTTGGTACTGGATAACACGCCAATGACCCAAGGAACGCTATTCGAGCAGCAAGCACCAGCCAGGTGCACAGACCCGGAAACAGCGCACGAAGCGGCCGCGGCGAATCAACTATCTCGTTTCACAATGCGGCGTGAGGTTTTGTTGCTACTGCAAAGCAAGGGCAGCAAAGGTGCTACAGACTGGGAGATCAGCGAAGAGCTGGGCATCCTGCGGACATCAGCCGGCAAGCGGCGCCATGAACTGGTAGCCCTAGGTTTGGTGGAAAACAGCGGGCAGCGGCGAGAAACCGATACCGGCTCAACAGCGATCGTGTGGAGGGCTAAATGAAAGTGGACGAATTTTGCGGTGAATTAGTGGTAGCTGCCTCGGACTTCATTGATGCTGCGCTCGATGATCATGAGGGGCCTACCGTTTCCAAGGAATTCAGCCAATCTCGGCAAAAGCTGGTGTCATTGATAACGCAGTGGGTGCGTGGCGACGTAGCGCGAACGCTCAACACCACGACTACAGACCGCGATGAGGAAGAGCGCCATCCCAACATGAACTTCGACGAAATCTTGCGCACAATCGTAGTTATCGATCCACTCACTCTAGATCCAGAGCAAATCGGACCAGAGATCCAAAAATGGATTGCCTTGGGCTACGATGTCGAAATCCCAAACCTGCCAACCAATCGGCCGGAATACGCCCTTCAGTGGAGCGCCATCACAAAATGACAAAAGAGCAAGCACTTCAACAGTTTCGAGAAGCGCGGGAGGAATTTTGCATTATGGAACATATCATTTCAGCCCGAGCATTCCACGGCTACACAAGATTTGGAACGCTAAACCGGCGGCGCAAACAGGCCTACAATCGCTGGATAGCGGCGTGCCAAACGTTCAATCAGATGGTGAGGGGACAATGAAACTTAGCCCACGTGAAGCAAAATGGGTAGCGCGAACCCAGACACCGCGCCGACTCGGATACACACGCAAACATCAGCGCCAGGTCGAAGGAATCCTGACCCATAGAATAGTTCGTGATCTAACGATAGATTCAGCCACCGCCCAGCAATACGGGCTAAACGCAGGCGATGTCATCGAAGTAACCAATCCCGATCGTCCGGCGTGGACGGAAGGGCTATTTCGCGTGGTACTTGCAGAATCAAAGCTTTAGGAGTACGATAGATTCTCTAAAGTAGAAATTCCTTAGATATGGCGAAACGTGGACGGAAGCCAGGTACTCCTAAGACCGGCGGGCGTAAAGTCGGCAGCAAAAGCAAGCACGTACTGGCACTGGAACACCGTGATCATCCTCTCGTGCTGTTATCGAGCAAGCGAATCGAAGAGATCCTAACCAATACATTGCCTTGCAGTGTTTGCCGCGGAACCAAGGAAACGCCATACGAACTACCGGCGGGAAGCCACGCAGCGGTGTGCAAATCCAGAGTAGGTGCAGAGTGCTCCTGTCAGGGGATTGGGCAGCGCCCGTGTGCATCCTGCAAGGATGGATTTGAGCAGCTTTCGCCGGAGGTTATCGCAAAGGTGGCTATGGCGGTGCGCGAAGAGGCGTATCCGAAGCTCAAGTCTATCGAGCACAAGGGTACTGTCAATGTGGAGTTGATGGCTCAGAAGATCATCGCCGCGCGTAAGGCTCGTATGCTGCAGCAATGAAAATACCCCACCGATTAAAAAGGTTGCTGCTCACTAGCATCACCATTCTAGTATTCCTGCTGGTGGCTTGGTTAGCTGGCAGGTATGCGCCGTGACTGAAGTGGCGGAAGAACTCGATTTAACCGTACAGGCCGGTTTGTACTGGGATAACCCGCTCGGCTTCGTGCTCGATTGTTTTGAATGGCCTGACGGCGAAGGGCCGGATGAATGGCAGCGGCGGTTTCTGGAAGATTTTGGTAGCGCGATTAGAGCGAGGTCTTTCGATCCTACTGTGCCCGAGCCGGTTGACCCGGTAAGAATGGCGGTCGCCAGTGGTCACGGAATCGGCAAATCGACGCTGATGTCATTTGTTTTCTGGTTCATAATGTGCACTAGGCCGAACGCTAAGGGCCGCGTCACGGCGAATACCTTCAGTCAGCTTGAAACGACAACATGGGCAGAGATCCAGAAGTGGGGTAAGCGCTGCAGGTTCCAAGAGTGGTTCGAAGTCGGGGCTTCCAAGATCTATCATAAGGAAAATAAAGAGGGTTGGTTTGCAGTACCGCTGACATGCGCCGAAGAGAACAGCGAGGCGTTCGCCGGCCAGCACAATCGCGAGTCGACCAGCTTCTATCTGTTTGATGAATCGAGCTTGATTCCAGATACGATCTGGGAAGTTGCCGACAACGGGCTAACGGACGGTGAGCCGATGTGGTTCGCCTTCGGGAATCCGACGCGCAATACGGGCAAGTTTTACGAGGCGTGTTTCGGAGATTGGCAGCATCGCTGGAATGCGCGATCGATCGACAGCCGAGACTGCAAGTTTCCGAATCACCAGCTCCACGAAGAGTGGATAGCGGATCACGGACTCGAGTCAGATTTCGTCAAGACCAGGATTCGGGGATTGCCGCCGTCCCAGGCTGAAGGGCAGCTCATCAGCCGTGAATTGGTGCAAGAGGCGCAGCATCGGCGTGTAGAAACGCTGATGGATGAGCCGCTGGTGGCCGGCGTTGACGTTCCGGACGGTGGGTCGGCATGGTTTGTGGTGAGATTTCGCCGCGGGTTGGATGCTCGGCCTGGTCCGCGCGTGCCTTCGCCCATCAGGATGGCTGGTTCGAAAGTGGATCGGCCGCAGATGATCGCGGTTTTGGCTCAAGTGCTCAGCGAACAGCACCCCGACAAGTTTGTGGATGCTCTGTTTATCGATTCGGCATTTGGAGCGGCTATTGCGGAGCGTCTTAAGTCACTCAAATACGATAATGTTCATGAGATCAGCTTCGGTGGGAAGTCACCGGATGAGCGATTCGGCAACATGCGGGCGTTTATGTGGGGTAAGCAGCTCAAGGATTGGTTGAGCAAAGGCGGAATCGATCCCGAGGACAAGAATTTGGCTCGGCAGTTGTCGGCGCCGGGGTTTCACTTGAAAGTTGGCGGCGATGGGGCGCTGATTGTTGAGAGCAAGGCCGATATGGCGAAGCGTGGTATCCCGAGTCCAGACGACGGGGATGCGCTGGCACTTACTTTCGCGCGCGCAGTGGCTAAGAAGGAAAGGGCGCAGGTTGTGGAGCATCAGCAGAGACACAGCCCAGACGCATGGATGCGTAGTATTTAGCGAGAATTGGAGTATACTGCCTTGGTGACACATTCACGACGCGGGTTCTTTAGTCTGTTGGGAGGCGCTGCTGCTGCGTTGACGCTCGACCCTGAGCGAGCGCTCTGGGTGCCAGGAAAGAAACTGATTTCGATCCCCCGAATGATCTACGGGAAACCGGGGATCAGGATTGTAGATCACTACGACCTAACTGGGCGGATGGTTTTTTCCCGCATGGACGTTTACTTTGGTTTCTTTAGTGATGAGCACGATTTGCCAGTGAGGATTTCAGCCTGATGGGTAAACAAGACTCAAAATTCGACCACTTGCGCCCGCGCATCGACGTAACGGAGTTCACGCCGTACTATGAAGATCGCGTCATGGTGCGGCGCATTGCGCAGCCGGTTACGGACGGCTCGCTTTACCTACCCGATAAGCGAAACACGATCGGCGAAGGCGATTACGACCTGGTTGGGTTGCAATTGGGCGAGGTTGTAGCGCTCGGGCCAGGTTCCTCGGGGATCTGGAAGGATGGGGAGATTCGAGGGCACGGGGAGCACGCGCAACAGCAGCCTGGATATCCGAAAGCCTTCAAATCCGGCGGGCGATTGCCGTTTCAGGTGAAGATTGGCGACAAAGTGCTGTATCATCGAGTTCACACGAACGAAGTGGTTCATGAAGGCGAGACGTACACGCTGCTTTTTGAAGAACAGAACATACTCGGGGTTGTGGAAGCATGAAACTCAACAGGCGCGGATTCTTCGGTGCGATAGGAGCTGGCACCATCGCTCTCGGCTTGAAACCATCGGAACCGCCGAAAGCCATAAAGCCCAGCGGCAACGTGCTCCTTACTGATGTTGAGTTGAAGGCGCTGCTGGTGCGCGAAGGAAATCAGTGGATGGCGAAGCACTACAACGATGTTTGGAATCGAACCCACCGAACTTTTAATCAAATATGAACTCAAACGGGAACATGATCGTCGACCGCACCCGCGCAGTCTCGGGCCACCTGATTGAGCCTTCGGGATCTTCGCCGTTTTTCGGATGGCTGGATTCGCAAGGAGGATTCTGTACGGTTCGCGTTGAGAACGTGATGGCGATTACGCCAACGGATCGCAGCGACCGGATGCAGGTGATCTTGGGCACCGGGCAAAGCGTTGCGTTGCCAGTCGAGGATGGCTTGCGGCTGATGAAGCGTTGCGGCTGGACGGAAGGGAAGAGGATTCAAACGTAAAGTTTTGGCAAAATGGCGTACTATGGGATTCGTTTAAAGGAAATGCCAAGCCGTCTCGCACGTCGAGAGGACGAATCCCAGCCATTCAAATTGAAGGAGGCTCATGCCGCTAAAAAAGGGCAAATCAAAGGCTGCGTTCGTTTCGAACGTCAAGACCGAGCTCGCGGCCAACAAACCGAAGAAACAGGCGCTTGCGATCGCGTACTCGCAGCAACGCCGTGCGGGGAAGCGGACGAACAACGCTCTGGAGCGGGCGGCGGGCTACTGATTGCTGGCGGAGTACTGATTTGGGCCCCCGTCGGGAATCGAACCCGATGTCCCACGCAACCACGTCAGACAGCGCCGCACAGGGAGCGCATTGTTTGCGGTACTCGGCCTCAAGCGCACGTTGCGCTTCTCGGATTGCGAGACTGACGTTACAGGCCATGACGTAAAGATGAGCACCTTCAACATTATGCTACAGATCCGGGGAGATTTGTGATAGCATTCCAATAACCGTGAGAGGCGCACGCCCCGGCTTGGCTGATTCCTTCCGATTTCCCACCGCCGGGGCGTCAAAAGTTGTGGTCCACGTCGTGATGACGTTGAATGTCAATAGAACGAGACGATAGCTTTTTCGATAAGGCGCAGCGGCGATTCAAGGCCGCTGTCGACGCTTGGAAGCCCATCTACGATGAGATGGACATCGATCTCAAGTTCGCCACCGGAGATCAATGGGATGAAGCTGTAAAAACCAATCGTGAAACGCAGCAAGGCCGTCCTACACTCACCTTTGACGTTCTCCACACCAACATTCAGGTAGTCGCGAACAAGATCCGGCAGGACAAGCCGGCCATCAAGATCAGTCCAGCGGGCGGCGGCGCCAAGCAGGAAACCGCTAAGGTCTATGCTGGCATCATCCGCCACTGGAATTATTTGTCTCAGGGCGATATTGCCCGCGACACGGCATCGAAGTACCAGCTATCCGGCGGAATCGGCTTCTATCGCGTTGCAACTAAGTACGTTAACCCAGATCCATCGCCAGACGATGCCGATGCCTTTGATCAGGACGGGACGACGGAATGGATTCGTGACCCGAAGTCGGTCTACTTCGACCCAGATGTGGAACAACCGCAGTTTCAGGATGCCGGTTACTGCTTCATTATCAAGTGGATGTCATGGGAGAAGTACAAGGACAAATATGGCTATCGATCCGACGCGAGCTGGGAAACATGGGACCAATCGGCACCGCTGTTGCGGCCGTGGGCCAACGAAAAGGAAATCGCAGTAGCAGAGTACTGGCACAAAGAGGAGACCGAATCGAAGATTACGGTCAAGGATAAGGAGCGCGTCAAAACCACCACCGTAGTGAAGCAGGATTTCATGAACGGAATCGAGGTGCTTTCGTCGACGGAATGGCTGACAGACGACATCCCCATCATTCCGGTGTTGGGTGAGGAAACCATCGTAGAAGGAAAGCTGAAGATTGCGAGCCTGATTCGATACGTACGTGATGCGGCGAAACTGCGCAACGGATACAAGTCGGCAATTGCGGAAAACATTGGACTCACGAACCGAGTGCCCTACACCGGGCCGCGCGGCATGTTCAAAGGCCCCGGGTGGCGCGATGCGCACCTGACAAACCCTGCGTATCTCGAATGGGATCCGGTTTACGATACAAACGGGCAGCTCATCCCGGCCAAGCCAGAGCGAAACCCCATTGAGCCGGCGGTTCAGGCACTCACCGAATCGGCGGCAGTCGAATCGGATGACATCAAGTCGGGGATGGGGATTTTCGATTCGAGCATTGGGGCGGCCAAGGCCGAATACAGCGGGGTTTCGGTCGAGCGGCGCACGCAGCAAGCCGACATCACCAATTTCCACTTCAGCGACAACTTGACCCGCGCAATGTGGGTTGAAGGCAACATCCTGCTGAAGCTCATCCCGAAACTGATCGACACGCCGCGGGCGATGAAGATCATGGATGAGGATGGCACGATTTCGGAAGTTGCGATCACGATGGCTCTGGATGACGGTGAGCCGCCGATGGTTGACGGAATCGATCCTAAGGATCATCATCGGGTTGATGTTGGCCGGTATTCCTGTACGGTGAGCACCGGCCCCACATGGGATACTCAACGCAAGGAAGAATATGAGACGTGGATGGAGTTTCTCGCGAAAGCTCCTGAGTTGGCTCCTGCGTTTCTGCCGGTGGTTCTGAAGTGGTCGGATACGCCAGGCGCCGACAAACTGGCCGAAATAGCTGGTGCACTGGCACCGCCGGCGGTTCAGGCGATTCTGAAGGGCGAACAGGCACCAGATCCGCAGGCACAGGCGCAATTGGCATCGGCACATCAGCAGATGCAGGAACTTCAGGCTGAGAATATGAAGCTGAAATTCGATGCGGCGGCTAAAACGCAAGAGCTGACGATGAAGCATTCGACTCAGATTGAAAGCAACGTCGTCGATCTGCTAAAGGCTGAAATCTCTTCCAAAAACAAGGAAACAATCGAGATGGTCCAGCAGCAGTTCGCTGCCTTTGGACAAATGCTTGAGATGTGGCAGGGTCACGCCGAAATCGCCCAGCAGCATGAGCACGATATGGCGAAGGGCCAGCAGCAAATCGACGCATCGCAGCAGGCCCAGGCCTCAGATCAGGTACACTCGACTATGCAACAGCAGGCAGATGCCGAACAAGCGCAACAGGAGCCACAAAATGCCTAATCCGAACATTGCTCTGGCCGAGGTAGCCAGACGCGCCTTCGAGCAGGTGAAAGTAACGCACAATGAGCGGGATTCGCTCAACTGGGCGCGGCAGATCGCTAAAGGTCACGAAGGGCACGATTTCACCGACGATGAAATCAAGAGCGGCGTATGCGGCTGCTCGGAATGCAAAGCGGGACCAGTATGAAGGAATTCGCTCAGGTGCTAGAAATGCAAGGGGACGAAGCCAAGAAGGGTACACTTAGAATAGATTTTCAAGTCGGATCACCAGGAGAAAATGGAGCACATCACAAAGGAGTGGATCTGAATCTACCTCTGGATGAATTCCTTGCGCTGCCGATGGATGAACTGATCGAACGATATATCGAACCCTGCCTGCAGTGTCTCAGAAATGCATTTGAATCAGAAGGAGCAATTCGATGAAGAAACTTACTTTAGCAATTCTCTTGATCGTGGCCGCTGCGCTTCCCGCGCGGGCGCAGGTCGCCAGGACGTGTTCAGCGGGTCCGGTCGACGCGAACCGGCACGTTGCCGTGAAGGAAACCACGCTTTCAGGGGCGGCTGAGAAAATCACGGTTCAGCAGGCGTCCGGAAACGCGTCAAAGCGCGTAACGTTCGAGTGCATCGACGTGCGCTGCTCGGTGGCTTGCGAGATTTTCTTCTATCAGAATGGCGCGGCTGCTACCACTACTGCCTTGACGATCAGCGATATCAATCTGAGTCCGTCATCGACTGCGGCGGCGTTTTCTTCGAGCAATGGAGGCGGCAGTACCGCCTACCGGGCGGCATACCTTGAATCGGCAGGTACCGTAGTCTTTGACGCCACAAACGTGTTTTTGCCAGCCAAGGCTGGCGGCACAGCCAACTTCAGCGTGGGTACGGCTTCGATGACCGGAACCGTCCGTATCCAGATCCAATGGATAGAAAATTGATGACAAAGGACGTTTCTGTGTTATTGTTTCTGAAAGGGATACATGGCTGAAGAGACCGTTGAGAGCACCAAACCGCAAGACGCTAAGACATTCGCGGACTTTCAAGCCTCTCCCGAGGTACAACAGATTTTAGGGGTATCGCCGACCCGAGCAAAAGCTGAACCGGCGCCACCGGCATCGCCAGCCGCTGAAAAAAAGGCGGATGATACACCTGAACCTGAAAAGGTTGAAGCCACTGCTACCCCAGGTGAAGCAGACGACAAAGCAAATCAGGTTAAGAGAGATCGAAGCGCTGAAGGGCGCGTCAAAGAGGCTTTAGCAAAGGCCAAAGCTGCCGAAGAACGGGCCGAGAAGGCCGAACGGGAAGCTGAAGAATTGCGTAAGGGGACTCGCAAACCCGAGGAAACCGTTAAGACAGAGGCAGCTAAGGAACCAGCGAAGGATGGTCCGCGGAAATTGGCGGATTTTACGAGCGATCCAAAGTACAAGACGTACGATGAAGCGCTCGAAGCCTACCAGGACGCGCGTGATGAGTTTCGCGATCGAAAGGCCAGCGAAAAGGCAGCGGCTGAGAAGGAAGCGGCGGAAGCCAAAACCAGGAAAGCCGAAATCGACAAACGCTTGGAACCTGCGAAAGCGAAGCATTTGGATTGGCAAGAGAAGCTCGACGAAACCGCAGCCAAATATCCCCAGTCGGCGAATGACGGCATGACAGCCGCGCTGAGGGATTGCGAGGACATGGGCGAAATGATGTACCA
>DATLVM010000116.1:0-3767 GCA_035577445.1 Pyrinomonadaceae bacterium | reverse complement strand
CTCTCCCCTCTTGGGCCCCTTGTAATGCCGTTTACCTGGGTACTTCTGCGGTACACGAACCGAATCTAAATTGAAGTAATAATCGCCAACGCCCTTTGTAAACCACAGAACCGTTTCATGTCTGCCACTAAATCGAGTCGTGCTATGGAGCCCGTGGCCAAAAGTCCAAACAATCCGATTGCGTAGAACAACTTCATCCAAAGCGTCAAGCACGGAAAAGACAAGATAATCCAGCGGATAGACCCGTTTTTCCTTCACATGATATCCAACTTGCCAGCAAATGCTCCCGCCATCGCGCGTAATTCGGACGATCTCAGGCAACAGAAGTTCATGCGCTTCTACGAAGTCTTCAATGGAAGTCGAGTCCTCGTATTCTTTTCCCATACAGTAATTCGGAGATGTGACGGTGAGATCAATCGAGTTGTCGGGGATCTCATTAATCAAGGAAAGGCAGTCGCCTGAAAACAAGACCGTGGGAGTGCCGTTATTAATCGAACGAATCGCAGGACCGACTGATTTATAGGTACGAATGTTCACGTGACGAGCGACGAGTTTTCCTGCGCAAGATCGAGTCACAGATAACACTCTGAAGGAGCGCAGCACAGATGTCAGGCGCTATATATCTTAAGCGCCCCCGACATGCAAATCACTTACACTTGCTGTAACCACAATCCCGACAAAAATCGCAACCGCTCGCGTGCTCTAATTGACCTCTACACTCAGGGCAAGAAGTAATCATGCTGCTCATGACTTTTAGTCCGGAGTCTGGAGTCTGGAGTCTGGAGTCCACGGCTGAGAGCTGAGGACTGATCGCGGTTGTCTTCAACGCACGCGCGGAATCCGGGTGACCCTTTAAGCGCCGGTTCGTGATCATCAAGCATTCGGCAACGGCTTGTTCGGGTGAAGTCAGCAAGCGCTCGTTGAACCAGACGGCGTGCGTGCCGGTAACTTTGTTCAAGCTGTAAGAAACTTCCGCCGCGTCGAAGCCGCCGCGCAGCATCTTCGAAGCCAGCATGCCCACACCGCCGCTGATCGGCCCGGTCGCAAAGACTTCGGCGATCATCTCGCCGTCATGATTGACGGTGACGTAGAGATTCTGGCCATCGAATGGAATGCGCCAGGTTGCGCCTGAAAGTTCGCGCGGCCGCTCGAGCCGAATTGCACCGTGCTTGCGCGCCGCAGCTTCCGCTTCCGCTAATCGTCGCGCCGCGGCTTCGTTCTCGCTCTCCGCTCTACCCTCGGGTACAACGGAAGGCGGTGCATCAGCGGATTCCAGACTCCGCACTCCAGACTCCGAACTGGTTTCAACGATCGTAGTCGTCGTCGTAACGATCGTCGGTGATTCACTCTTCGTTTCTGTCTTCATGGAAGTTAACACCTGGTTCTCGCGCGAGCCGTCGCGGTAATAACTCACGGCTTTGCAGCCAAGCTGTCGCGCCAAGCGATAAAGCGCATCGACTGACTCGATGGTGTCGTTGACTGCGCCGTTGCAGGTCTTGGACACGCTGTTATCGACATTGCGTTGCGCAGCGGCGAGCACGTGCACGTGCTGCTCAGCGCTGATCGACATCGCGGAAATAAAATAACCGGGAAGTTCGTGCTCATGCTCAACGACATAAGCCGCAGCTGCATCGATCGAATCCTGATCGGTTTGATCGACATCAACGCCCAGCGCCTGAGCGGCGAGGGTGTGAACGTACGTGCGTGTGCCGAGAGTGTCTTTGCGCACGTACGCCCACGAGAAGTTGGGTTCAACACCCGACGACGTTTCTGCAACCAGGGAAATCGTGCCCGTGGGGGCTATCGTCGTGACTTCATAGTTACGCGGGGTGAGCGGAACTTCACGTGAGATGCCGATTTGGTTGTAGAGAAAGTCGGCGTAAGCATCGCGATTCGGTTCGAGTTCAGGAAAGACGCCGCGTTCGGCGCCCAGACGCAAGGATTCAGTCCATGCCTCGCGTCTGATAAATCCCATCACCTCGTCCATTAGATCAATGGACGCCGGTGAACCGTAAGAAATCTTCAGATTCAGACAGAGATCAGCAAAGCCCATGATGCCCAGGCCCACGGGACGCGTGCGCTTCACCACGTCGTTGATTTCCGGCAAGGGCCAGGCGCACGTGTCGATTACGTTGTCGAGAAAACGCGTCGTCCAGTGCGTGACTTCCGCGAGACGATCCCAATCGAGACGATTCTCGCGATTGTAAAATTTGTTCACGTCGATCGAACCGAGGTTGCACGAGTTCGCAAAGTGCAGGAACTGCTCGCCGCACGGATTGCTCGCCATGATCGGGCCCATTGAATTGATCATGTGATTGTGACGATTGACTTCGTCGATGAACGCGATGCCCGGCTCGGCATACTTGTGCGCACTGGCAATGATTCGATTCCAAATATCCGGCGCGTAGACGAATCCCGGCGCCGGCGGCTCTTCGATCAAGGCATCGGAAAGATCCGCAGTTTCAAACGAGTCCTTGTCACGGAACGTGACAGTCGAGCCATCGGGCCGGCGATAGACGACGTAGTTCCGGCCCGTGACCGGATCGAAAACAGGCTCGTTCCATGGCTCATCATGAAACTCGAGTTGATACCATTCGCTCTTATCAACGGCTTCAAGGAACTTGTCGGTCACGTTAACTGAAATATTGAAGTTCGTGAGCGAGTGCTGATCGTTCTTCGCGTGAATGAAGCGCAGCACGTCCGGATGCGTCACGCGCATCATGCCCATGTTGGCGCCTCGACGCACACCACCCTGCTTCACCGTGTCAGTCGTCGTGTTGAAGATGTTCATGAACGACACTGGGCCGCTGGCGACTCCGTGAGTCGTACTAACCATCGAGCCGCTCGGACGAAGCTTCTCAAAAGTGAAGCCAGTGCCGCCGCCGGTTTGATGAATGATCGCGGCATCGGTCGCGGTCTTCATGATGCCGGCGATCGAATCAGGCACGTCGAGCACGAAGCACGCCGCCAATTGACCATTCGGTTTACCGGCATTGACGAGGCACGGCGTGTTCGGCACGAACTCGCGCGCATTCATGATGTCGCTCATCGTGCTGTAGAAAAGATCGCGTTGCGCCGGATCGGTTTCGGCGACAGAAACGTGCGCGACGACGCGGGCGACGATGTCGCTCCATTCTTCTATGGAGTTCCCTTTTGAGTCCTTCAGTGAGTAACGCTTGGAGACCACCTTGCGCCCATTTAGCCCAAGCGGATTGATCGCACGTCGCGAAGTGGTACGCATGCCTCCGGCATGCAGGACGCCGGAGGCGTGCGAACCGTTCGATTGGATTTCGTTTTGAGACACCTTCGTCATCTTCGCACCACTCGCTGATTTCATTAGTTTACCTTTCCCGCGGTCGAACGGCACGCGAGCCGATTTTAGAGAAAAGAATGCCCAGACGATTCATCATCGCCTTCAACCAAACTGATTTGTTTTGCAGGTACTACGGTCGGTATGCGAAGCTACTAATACCCTTGCGGAGTCGGGTTTGGAGCCCTTCTGCCGCCGCCGCCAGCCGTCACAACCAAAGCAGGACGCACTATACTCCTGAGATCTGCCGATGTCAATATGTTGTGGTGACTTTTTTTTTCAACACGATAGAGTGGGTTTTCTGAGGAAATACTTGAGGGTAAGTTGCGGCAAATCAGGGCCTAGAACAGTGTTTGCCACGGAGACGCAGCGGCACCGAGGATAAGAATTAGAAAAGCCCACGACGAGAACTTGACCGGCCGGGAATTCCTCTGAGTCTCCGTGCCTCTGGGTCTGA
>DATLVM010000115.1:0-6565 GCA_035577445.1 Pyrinomonadaceae bacterium | reverse complement strand
CATCCGGAGCAACGGCTTTAGCGATGACTTTAACCGCGCGGTCAACAACTGTCGCGCACAGGGCGCAACCCTGGCAGGCAGTGGCGATCCGTTGTTCCGTTGTACCAGCGTTGCATTTAACGCGGCTATTCCGGGCAGCGTGCCATTGACCGTTTTCCCGAACCTGGTACTGAATGGGACAAACGCTGGTCTTGCCTTGAACGGTAGCACCGTACTTTCCAATGTTCAGGGCGGTACGCCGGCGGATCTCGCTGTGCAGTACATCATTAATGCGCAAACAGGAACCGTGAAATTCAACGCCAACCCGAACATCTTCGTGGCTGACTCGCTCTACAACGGGGCTTTCTTTAAGTATCACTCGTTGCAAGCCGAAGTGCGCCGCCGCTTCGCGAACGGACTTTGGCTGAACGCCAACTACACCTTCTCGAAGGAACTGACCAATGGTCAGGGCACCGCGCAGGGCCGCGTCGAAGCATTCCTCGACAACGCGCAGCCTCAGCTTGAGGTTTCGCGTGCTGATTACGATCAAGCACATGTTTTCAACTTCACGTCGATCTATGAATTGCCATTCGGTAAGGGCAAGAAATTCTTCGGCGGCTCTGGAAACTGGCTCGATCGTCTGGTGGGCGGTTGGGAAGTCACTTCGATCATTCGTTGGTCAACGGGCGCACCGATATCCCTGGTTGATGCTCGTGGCACTTTGAACCGCGCTGCTCGTTCCGGACGGCAAACCGCAGTGACGTCCTTGACGAAAGATCAGATCAAGGCGCTCAGCGGCGTGTTCAGAACCGCAAACGGTATTTTCTTCATCAACCCGACGGTCGCCGGCCGCAATGCCGACGGCACGCTCGCGGCTGGTCAAACCGGACGCTTGGCTAACGGTTGGTCAACGAGCTTCGCCGGTCAGGTGTTCCTTAACGACAACCCGGGAACGACCAGTGGTTTGGAACGCGGGTTCCTCAATGGTCCGACCACGTTCAATCTTGATAGTTCGATCATTAAGAACATCAAGATCAACGAGAGTATGAGGATTCAGCTCCGCGGAGAATTCTTCAACGTGCTGAACCACACGCAATTTAGTACGCCGGCTGGTGGCCAGTTCATCAGCATCAACAGCTCGACCGCGTATTCGATTACGAGTTTGTCCACGGCTGCTCGAATTTCACAGTTCGCTATCCGTTTCGAGTTCTAAAACGGAGGCGCACTTACTTCAACGTGGGCGTCGCTTCTTACGAAGTGGCGCCCACTTTTTATCGCTTCGCTTATCCCCGCCAGGAGAGTCATGATCATGAAACGTTTGCTATTTATCCTGATTGCGTTTGCAGTGCTGATCGCGGCGACAGTCTCAGGCCGCCTCGAACACGCTGCATCTCCCGACGATAAACCCAAGGTTGACGACATAGTCGCGAAACATCTTCAGGCGATTGGCAAGGACGAAGCTCGCGCCGCGGTTAGGTCCCGCGTCATCGCGGGCGCGACGCAAGCTACTTTCAAATCGCGGGGGGTCGCGACGGTCCAGGGCGGAGCCGTACTCGCATCGGAAGGACCGATGAATATTGTGACCATGAAGTTTGACACGTCGCAATATCCTTACGAGAAGATCGGTTACAACGGAAGCAAGGTGAGCGCTTACCAGGTTCACCCCGGCGTGTATAGCAGCCTGGGAAGCTTTGTGCGGGCTAATCCGGTGCTCCTTAAGGAAGGATTGATGGGCGGCGCGTTATCATCCGCCTGGCCCCTGAATGATCTGGCGTCGCGCAAGCCGAAGCTCGAGTATGCGGGCACAAAGAAGATCGACTCACGCCAGACAATTGAGTTGCGATATCTGCCCCACGGTGGCAGCGATTTGAAAATCAGTCTCTTCTTTGACGCTGAGACATACCAACACGTCCGCACCGTTTACTCGCGAGTCATTTCCCCTCAGATGGGCCGCACTGTGGACGACTCGGCCCGAATGACTGAAACACGTTACGAATTGGTTGAAGATTTTTCCGATTTCAAAGCCGAGACCGGCCTGACACTGCCGCACACGTACAAGATCACTTTCAATCAGCAAGGAACCGCCACGCAAATCTCTGAGTGGTTGATGACGTTGGTGCAATTCAATTTCAATCAGTCTGTAGACGCAAAGGACTTTGATGTCAGCGGCGAATGATTGGATAGAGAACTTTCCGCTGAGCCACTGAATCGCATTTGCTGATTGCGAGTGCGCCTCTCCGGACGTGAGGCGCACTCCTATTGCTTTGCAGCGAAATCCAACTATTTGAATAGTTATTCAGAAACTCGGTGCGATTCACAACGCTTACCGATATCCAACCGCAACTAAATCCTTTGTTTGCACACAGTGACCTTAGCGAGAGATGGTGGCCTGCGATTTGCTTTTTTCTAAGCTCGCTTCTTTTATTCGGTTCTCAGGCTTTCTAGTTCAGACTTATCTGTCACTCATCAACAATTAGGACTTTCAACGCTTAGCCCCAGCGCTAGGCACATCAACGTTCTTGGAGGAGCCCAATGAGACATTCCCTGCCTAAGTTTGTTTTCCTGCTCTCAGTGCTGGTTATCTGCGGCTTGCCCATAGCGGCCCAAGTCACAACGGTAGGATCGATTACCGGATCGGTGAAAGATCCGAACGGAGCTGTCGTTCCGAACGCCAGCGTTACCGTCAAAAATAGCGCGACCGGTCTGGTCCGCACGACCACCACATCGGACGAAGGAATATTCACTGTCCCTCAACTTCCGACGGGTGTTTACCACGTCACGATTGAAACGAAGTCGGGCTTCAAGAAGTCTGAAGTCACCGGCGTGAAAGTCGACGTCGGCTCGCCCAGCGCAGTGAACGTCACGCTCGAGTTAGGAAGCGCGCAAGAGACGGTCACCATCGTCGGCGGCGGCGAAGTGCTGCAAACGCAGACAGCCAACGTCGGGAACACAATCACCGGCCGGCAAATTACCGAACTACCTTTCAGTTCACGTGACGCGCTCGACCTGGTGCTGGCTCTACCTGGCGCTCAAACGCCTGCCCGCCCGCGTTCATCGACCATCAACGGTTTGCCTCGCGGCTCTCTGACAATTACGTTAGACGGGCTACCCGATCAAGCAGAAGATTCGAAGTCCAGCGATGGCTTCTTCACGTTTGTCCGTCCACGTATTGATGCTATCGAAGAGGTTTCGCTCTCCTCAGCCGTGCCGGGCGCGGAAAGCTCCGGCGAAGGTGCGGCGCACATCAGGTTCAGCACCCGCAGAGGCGGCAACGAATACCATGGCAGCGGTTACTGGTATCATCGCAACACTTGGCTGAATTCGAACTACTACTTCAATAATCTGGCGGGAACTCCGCGCCAGGCCATGATTCTCAATCAACCCGGCTTCAGAGTTGGCGGACCAGTTCTGATCCCCGGCTTGATCAAGAGTCGGGATCGCGCCCAGTTCTTTGTCAATTATGAAGAGTTTCGCATCCCCGGCTCCACGGCCCGCCAACGAACGGTGCTCACCCCTGATGCCGCGAATGGCATCTTCAAGTACGGCACCAGCGGGTCAGTCAATTTATTGACGCTGGCGGCAACCAAGGACTGCGATCCAGCTACTGCCGGAGTCCAGCCATGTACTTCGACCACCGATCCCGTTGTCGGTTCGATGCTGACCAAGATTCGCTCTTCGTTGAGCCAGGGCGCCATCACGGCTTTGAGCGATCCTAACGTGCAGCGGTTCACCTGGAACAGTCCGGCCAGCCAGGTCCGCAAGTTCTCGACCGTGCGTTTTGACCTCAAGCTATCCAAAAAGCACTCTCTCGAGAATATCTGGAACTACAACGTCTTCGTCTCATCTCCGGATCAGCTCAACAGCAGAGACGCGATCTTTCCGGGCCTGGGTATCGGTTTAGGTGGGCAATACTCTGATCGGTTCTCAGACTCTTTGGCGCTCCATTCCACGCTCAGACCGAATCTGGTAAACGAACTGCGAGTGGGATTAGCCGCCGGCGGTACCGTGCTGTTCTTCCCCGAAACGAACGCCGGCGCCTTTGCGGATTTGGGGAACTTTAACCCCTCGTTTGGTGTGTTCGCCCCGGGTGGCAATACGCTGAGTAGTCCGGCATCCGGCAGCAGTTCGTCGCGCAACCATGCGCCGGCCAGCGTGCTGCTCGATAACCTTTCGTGGGTGCGCGGAAACCACTCGCTGAACTTCGGCGTTGACTACGCTCGCTACCACTCATACTCATTCAGTATCAGCCGCGTGGTGCCCGCGATTACTTTTGCCAACAATGGGAATGATCAGGCGAGCACAATGTTTGTCGCGGCCAACTTCCCCGGCGCCTCAGCCACTGACCTGACGAATGCCGGCAACTTGTACGCGCTTTTGACGGGCCGAGTCTCAGCGATCACGGCGAGCGCATTCACCAGCGAGGACACGGGCAAGTACACGTACCTCGGCGACTTCACCCAACGCGCCCAGCAGAAAACTCTGGGCTTCTATGGTCAGGATGCCTGGCGATTTCGCCCGAACCTGACAATCAATGCCGGGCTGCGTTACGAACTTCAGCTCCCGTGGGTAGTTCTGAACAGCAATTACACGCAGGTGGACGGTGGCTACAATGGAGTCTGGGGCGTGTCCGGTCCCGGCAATTTGTTTAAGCCCGGAACTTTGAGTGGCAGCGTTACGCAATTCATTCCGTTTCCGGCAAAGACCCACGCTTATAATACTGACTGGAACAATTTCGGTCCCAGCATCGGTTTTGCATGGAGCGTGAATTCCAAGGGCTTCCTCCACCGTCTATTCGGTGATTCGGGGCAGTCCGTATTGCGCGGTGGCTACTCGATCGCTTTTGTCCGTGAAGGTTCCGACGTCGTGAATTCGGTTATCGGCGGGAATCCGGGCGGCACGCTGTCGGCAACGCGCAGTATCGCGCTCGGCAACCTGACGGCGGGAAACTTGTTCCGGAACCCGGCGGCTCTTGGCCCACCGACTATTCCAGCGGCGCCCTCCTTCCCGATAACGCCAACTTCGACCCCGCCGTACGCAACTACGGATAGCGCGAACGCGTTCATACCCAACATCAAGACGGGTTATGTACAATCGTGGACCTTTGGCCTTCAGCGTGAGCTGACCAGAGACACCGTACTGGAAGCGCGTTACGTGGCGAATCGTGGCACGGACCTCTGGCACCAGTTTGATCTCAACGAGACAAACATCACCGAGAATGGTTTCATCAACGAGTTCCTATTGGCCCAGCAGAATCTGGCGAAAAATGGGGGCGCGAACTTCCGCTACCTCGGTCCCGGAACGGGAACTTTCCCACTGCCCATCATGGCCGCTTATGCGGGAGGCTTTACCGCCGCGCAAGCGACCAATTGCGGAACCGTGGCAGCCCCCGGGCTTCCAACCTGTGCCACGGTGTACGCATCGACGGCGGTCTTTACCAACGCCGCCAATTTCATTAACAATCTGGGCCCGAATAACGCCAACGCCCGGCTCTTTGCGCAAAATCTTTACGGGGATGCCGGGCGACGGGCGAGCGCCATCAGTGCCGGATTAGCGCCGAATCTCTTTGTCGTTAATCCTAATGTCATCGGCAACGGCGCCTTCGTCGTCGATAACAGCGGTAAGACCTCGTATGACTCGCTCCAAATTGAATTACGGCGCCGGCTTTCGCGAGGTTTGCTGGTTCAGGGAAGTTACGTATTCTCGAAGTCCTTGAGCAACATGTACGGAACCAGTGGCGTAGTCTTTTATCAGCCGCGCAGCTTCCGCAACCCTGATCTTGACCATAACCTCTCGCCGTTCGATCTCACTCACGCCCTCAAAGCCAACTGGATTTGGGAATTACCAGTCGGCAGAGGCAAATGGCTTCTGGGCGGCGCGAATGGTTTCGTTGACCGGCTGGCCGGGGGTTGGGCCGTTCATGGACAGGCTCGTATTCAGAGCGGATCAACTATCAGCTTCGGCAACGTTCAACTTGTCGGCATGACCGCCAAGGAACTGCAACAAGCGATGAAGATCCGTAAGACTACCGATGCGAACGGGGCCGGGGTCGTCTTCTATCTACCGGACGACATCATCCTAAATACGCGTCGCGCCTTTAACAGCACTGCCACCGGCTTCGGTAGCCTGGGCGCACCGACCGGCAGGTACTTCGCGCCGGCCAATAGCGGCGGCTGCGTGCAGCAGTTTGTCGGCCAATGTGGTTTCTCGAACTTGATTCTTCACGGACCACACCTGACGCGGTTCGACATCAGTGTGGTCAAAAAGACGAAAGTCACCGAAACGGTCAACTTCGAGTTGCGAGCTGAGTTCTTGAATGCGTTCAATAACATCAACTTCAAACTCGGCAGCCAAACCGCGGCTGATACGGCGGTCAGCAACTTCAGCGGCGCCACCTTTGGCCAGGTCACAGCGGCTTATCAGGATCTCTCGACCACCAACGATGTCGGTGGGCGCATGGTCCAGATCGTGCTGAGACTTAACTTCTAAATTGACGCGCAGGCGTCCCTACCGGGGAGAGGAACAGATTTCCGTTCCTCTCCCCTTTTTGATATAAGGCCGCTACCGCGCATCCGCCAACGACCGACGC
>DATLVM010000114.1:0-4789 GCA_035577445.1 Pyrinomonadaceae bacterium | reverse complement strand
CGAGCAAGCATGTAATAGAGCGTCATCGCATCGCGCGGCCGAGTCTCACGGAGAATAACCTCAACCGCGGCAGTTTTCTTTGCCTGATCGCCGCTGAAATCAAAGTCGGTCAACGACGCGCGCAGCGATGCGGAACAGTCTTCAAAGTAAGGAGTGCCGGGCCCGATGCCGCGTCTGGTGGCACACGCCGCACCCGCCGGCACGGCTGATTCGCGATCAGTCAGTTGCAATGAAACCCATCCCGCGGTGACGTGCAACAGGCTGTTGCCCTCGTCATCAACTTCAAGCGTGTAAGCGCAGCCCAAATCTTCCGCAACACCCGATGGAGTATTCACAAAGAAAAGTTTCGGCGGCGCAGAGATGCGCGCGCTCAAGCGTCCGCGCTGAAGTTCTAGTCGATGTTCTGTCGGCTTTGATTCAATCAGGCGGACGCGCGAGTTCGGCTCAACTTCGACGTTCCCAATCGCCGCAACATCAAGCTGCGCCCGCGACGTCGCGTCCGTTTCCAACCACTGTCCAATTCCGAGTTTAGCTTCGTCATTGAAGCCAACTGATCCGATTCGCGGAGTGCCATTCAATCTCGCGACGTGCCAAGACGTCAGCACCGGCTGACGCGTGGTCCTCAGTAGCAAAAGTGCGCCACCGATAACTAACAGCATTGATGCCGCAATTGCCAGCGGCTTCGCGAATGAAGTTAAGCTCCTAGGGCGCGCGCCTTGATGAAGTTGCGCTGCAATCTTGGACCAGATCACTTCAGGGGCTGATACAAGCTCAAGCTGACTCGCAAACTTGGCGCCGAGCTTCACCTCGTCAAAGTCCGCATGACACGATGGGCACGCCAGCAGATGCGCCGCGACGTTCTTATTAACCTGCGGCGGCAATTGGTCGTGACAATAAGCCGAACTAAGTTTTGTTACGTGCTTGCTAAACATCTCTTCACACTTTCTCGGCGCCGACCTCAAACGTGATCCCGCAAATGATGTAACCTGCGGGCTAACGCCTTGTGACCGCGATTCAAACGCGAAGCCACCGTCCCTTTCGAACAACCGAGGACGCTCGCGATCTCCTCGTAAGATAAATCCTCGACGTACCGGAGCAATATCGGCCAACGAAGTTTCGGCTTCAGTTGAGAGACCGCGGCCTGCACCCGCATTGATAACTCTTTGCGCGTGTACTCGGCGCGGGGTGACTGGCTGGAGATTGCGGGGATCGATACGTCGGCTAAGGGCACGAATCTCCGCGTTTTCCTCTGCTCGTCGCGACAAGTATTAACGACCAGACGATAGAGCCAGGTTGTAAATTCTGATTGACCGCGGAACTGATTGATACGCGTCATCAACTTGACGAACACCTGCTGAGTCACATCAGCAGCCATCGTTTCAGTCCCGCCGAGCGAATACATCGCGATCGAATACACGCGGTCCTTGTAGATTTCGAACAGGGTGCGCAGTGCGTCTCGGTCGCCCAATTGACACGCCGCGATGACTTGCCAGTCAACTGATTCCTTTGAATCGTTGCCTCGCGACTGCTCGCGGGGCGCGACAACGTGCTCGATCATCATGAGTTAGACGCGGGCGAGTTTAGTTTGCTTCCATTGGTCAGACAAAAAGAAATGGCGGCTGAAGCCGCCGTGAAAGAAGCCCGCGCGTTAGCAAGGGCAGGCTTCGAAAGTTGCCCTCCCTGACGGTCGGGCTTCTGAGACTTTACTACCGCGTCACATGCACCAGCATCTCGGTGCCGGATTCGATCTTCAATTCCTTATGGCCGTTGATCGCTAGTGACCCAGCGCCACCCGCGCCGCCGAGAATCAATCCAATCGCCGCACCTTTACCACCGCCCGCGATGCCCCCGATGATCGCGCCGGCAGTCGCGCCGATTCCGCTGCGCTTCAGTGTTTGCTTGCCACGGCTTTCAGATTGCACGCCGCCTTCTTCATCAGTCTTGGCGTTCGTGCCATAGATGCGCGTGACGTAGCCGTGCAGCGCGCCGTGCTTCGCGGGATCGCCCGGCAGGTCAATCGAATCAAACGCGAGATTCATGGTCGTGCGTCCCTGTACCTTGCCTGACTTCAGAATCGATTTAATGTGACCGTGCGCGGTGCCTTCGTTGAAGCGCACCGGATCGATCACCGTGGCGGTGAACTTATCACCCACGCGCGAGTCCTTGCTCGACAAGGTGTCGTTCAGCCGAACCTTCAAATTCGTTCCGATGGGCACGAGCACCGGTGTTACCACAGCCGGCGCCGGGCGACGCAGAGCAGGCCGCCTTCTCCTCTGAGCATTCGCAATCGTCGGCACCGCAAATAGCGTCAACAAGATTGCGAGTACGATCCTCTGATGAGTTTTCATAGACTCCTCCTGACAAAAAGAGTTCATTCAAATTTTCACGAGGGAACTTATTCGTTGACCATGATAGCTGGTCAGGGGAGAGGATTCCACTACGCCACGGCTTCGGCTTTGTCTGCTGACGCGGCGGCAATCTGCAGCGGTTCGTCGTCGTCAAACGATCGCTGCCGATGCACAGTACCGTCGGATTCGAAGATGTAAGCCGAGGGAGCTTCGCGCATGATGATGTCTTGCAAACGCATCAAGCCATAGAGCAGCGCTTCCGGTCGCGGAGGACAACCGGGAATGTAAACATCGACGGGGATGCATCGGTCAACGCCCTGCATCGTCGAGTAAGAATCAAATGGCCCGCCGGTCGAAGCACATGCGCCCATCGCCATCGCCCACTTAGGCTCCGGCATTTGATCGTAAACACGGCGGACGACTGGACCCATCTTCAAAGTGACTGTGCCGGCGATGATGATGAGGTCGCTCTGGCGTGGGCTAGGACGAAAGACTCCCGCTCCGAACCGATCGATGTCAAAGCGCGAAGCGCCCGCTGCCATCATTTCGATCGCGCAGCAAGCCAAACCAAACGTCATCGGCCAGATAGCGGATTTGCGCGCCCAGTTGACGCCAAACTGCACCGGCTTTGAATCGATCATCGGCGCAGCAATTTTCTGCCGCACGAAATTCGTGATCGAATCAACGGTAGTTAGGACAAATCCTTCGTCGTGTTCAGCCATAACTCATTGCCGATTTCCGATTGCCAATTGCCGATTTGCCCCTTTGGATCGTTTTGAGCGATTCCGAAGCTGATTTCCTTGAACTCGCCATTATCCTCGCCAGTTCATTCGCCTCAGTTAGTAGGGATTCAACTAGTTGGGGCTTCAACAACTCACCCTCAATGATTAGTTCCATCCAGAAAGCCGATTCATCCGCTTCTTCTTCGACGATACCGATTTTGGCAATAAACTCAAGCCTCGAGCGCGCGCGGCAGGCTGCTCGATAATTAGCTCCGACTGACGTGCCCGCCCGGGCGAGCTGACCGCCGATTGTTTTACCGGCCAAATTCTTCGGCAATGCTGCAACAAGCTTTAGAACTCGCAGCGCAAACTGCTTCGTGCGCTTCTTCAAATCGTCGGGCTTCATAAGTGAGGTTAGCTGACGTTAATCGGCAATTATCAATTGGCAATCATCAATGTTCACGCCCACTCTAAAGCGCCTTTGCGCCACGCGTAGTAATAACCGACAACCAGAATGCCGATGAATACGAACATCTCGATCAGCGCGAATTTCGTGAACGAGAAATCCTTGCCCATAAAAATGATCGCCCAGGGCAGGAGGAAGATCGTCTCCACATCGAAAATCAGAAACAGCATCGCGACGATGTAGTAACGCACCGTGAAGCGTTCGTGCGCGCCGGTTTCCGGATCGATGCCGCATTCGTACGGCCGCATCTTGTCCTTTTGATACTTCACCGGTCTAAGAAAGCGGCCGAGGATCAAAGGCAACACCGGAAAGGCGACTGCAAAAACGAAAAAGACCATCACCGGCAAATATGCCGTCGATGGCCCGCCTATCGAATGCGCTGTCTGAGTCGTTGCGTCTAGCAAGAATCACCAAAAGATCTAACGACTAACGAATCAGTGCGACCACATAAATCGGGCGGCAGCTAACGCGGCGTCGCGTTGTGCGATGTAATAGGTTTCAAGTTCGCGAGAGACCTCAATAACTTGGGAAGTATTAGTTTCTCCAGATTCTAATCGCCGCGCGTTTTGTTTCGCTAAATTCCGAGCCCAATGTGCGCAATCGTCATACTTGATTGCTCGTTGTAAAGCGAGTTCAGGCTGGAAGTTTACATCATCCTGGTACATAATTTTGCCACCTCACGTCAACCACAGTCGCTGCTAACCAAACCGATCACACTTCGTTACCTTCGATGAAAGATATACTACAAATCTTGGCTATTAGAAAGAGCGATCTGCAAATCCCTCGAGCAAGGATAGGTTTGAGCTAGCCGCCTTTATGCTCGTGGATAACATACCGTTATTCGCAGCCGATCAAGAAACTTTCCCTCTTCAATATCAGCCCACCGGGCTTCAAATTTCAGCCAACGAATGTTTCGATTGTTTTCAAAGTGCGCGGTTTCAATGATTGCGAACTGCTTCCTTTCACAATTGATTGTCCACTTATCGATGTCGTAAGTGTGAGGACCGGATTGTGAAACTTCCTTTGTCCACACATTGGTAATTTCATCGTTCACACGTGACACAGACGCGTAGTACAGTCGCGTATCTGCGATTGTCTCGAATAATTGCCATTGCTTTGGCGCGCTCCTTTTCCGGGCTGCCACGGTTCTAGCATCCATTCTCTTTACAGCTTCAGTCCGACCAGCGGCTACATCGACTTTTTCTTTGGAGTGTTGGGGTAAGGATAGAAACGACACGAACAGACTCAGCATT
>DATLVM010000113.1:0-4018 GCA_035577445.1 Pyrinomonadaceae bacterium | reverse complement strand
ACATCGCGTTAACAACGCTGGATCAAACGGCATCGGGACGAACAGCCCGTTCGGCCTGAATATGTTTGACGATCCCGCTGCGTTATTCAACAACTTCCGTCGCTGCATTCTCGGTTATGACACAAGCTGCGGCGGCATCAACAATCTGCGCGGCATGCCGAACTGGAACCTCGACGCGACGTTGGCGAAAGAGGTCAAGTTCACGGAACGTGTTGGGGTAACGTTGACGGTGCAATTCACCAACGTTCTCAACCACTTCCAACCATCTGATGCGGGCCCGAGTCTGAGCACTCCGACTAACTTCGGGAGAATCGTCGGGTCTGTATACAATCCTCGTCAAATGGAACTTGGTGCGAGGATTCACTTCTAAGGGTGAAGCAATTTGCCTGAAACCAAAGAGGCCGAGGAAACTCGGCCTCTTTTATTTTGGCGTGAATCAATTTTGCGGAAGAGTCGAAAAAAGGCGTGACGGAATAACGTGTCTACTTTGGGAGAGCTTTGCTCAAAAGTCAGGCAAAGAGAGGCGTTGGAAGAAATTGAAGCGCAAGGGACCTGTATCTCTTATTCTTCGGCGGGTTAATGGCTTGCTTTTTTGCTCGCAGCTGGTCGCATTTTCCTTAGCAGGTCACAAGCGTCCGCGCGCGCGGAGTTCTGCCAACTCGTTCCATCCTCATAAAGTACGCATTGAATGACCGCGCGTTGCAGAGGCTTTGCAGTTTGCTTGGCTTCAGCATTCACCGCCGATACAACTTTGGTCGGCCTTGTACGCTCAGGACCTTTCAACGTCGCGCTCTGCGAAGCTTTCACGTGGTTGTAGCTCAGCACGTGGTGAGCGCCGAGCACTGCCTGGGATGTGGGATTGATGAACAGATAATCCCAAGCAACACCCTGAATGGCCTTGCTGCCAACGTTGCGAATCTTTATCGAGTAAATATAGAAAACGGGCATCCGCGCGGGCGTCTTTGGAAAGTAATCTACCGGCGCCAAAGCAGCGCTCCGTTCGGCGGCGTCCCTCCGTCCGGCATCGTTTAGTGGGGCTTGCGTCGATCCGGAAACCGCAGTGCGTGATTCCATCGTGCTGAAGACCCCGTTTTCCGGAATCACCGAAGGATCGAAGTTGCGCGGCAGGCGAGCTTGCTTCTCCCATTTCATTCCTAGAATCTCAAGCGGCGGCTTAACTGGATTCTGGGACTGCGCGGCTGCCATTCCGCAGATTATCGGCACTAACAAGATGAGCCACGACAACCGTTTCAGTTGACGTGGCTCAAGAAGAAATGGCACGGAAGTTTTCCTAATCGAACTTCGGGGCCGCGATCGGTTGGACGCTTACTTCCAGCTACACGAATAGATCGCGCCCTGTGATTTAGCGATTTCGGCGAAACGCTCTTCGTAATCCTTGGCGTATTCCTCTACGGCTTGCTTAATCTTGCCGAACAGCCGGCAGTGGAATTTTTCTTTCGCAACCCGATCACGCAAAAAGAGCATTGCGTTTGCTTCGCCCCAGTACTCGCGGTCTTCCCAGATCTGCACTGGGTTGCCGCCAATTTTTTGCGCGATGTCGACCAGACGCGGATCGTTCACGTTGTAGCCGTTGCTGAGAAATATCTTGTTGTAGACGGGCACGAGTTGAATCTGAAGATCATAGAGCGACCGTGGCACCGAAGAGATCTTCATCACGTGGCCGAACTCATGCGCGAGTTTAGTGGCGGCGAGCATACTGCCGTCAATTAATCTTTGGCTCTCGAACGGCTCCAGTGCATTCATGACTGGGTAGTAAACAGAACTCGGATATCCGCGTTCTATCTCTGAGCCTAAGGAAATTGTCGCCGCGACAAGTTCGCCTGAGTCATTCCATTTGTACTTTCCAGAACCCGCGCCTTTCGAGTTGCCGTTGATGGTGATCGTTAGCACGAGGTGGGGATGGTGCGCGTACATCTCCCACTGCGCCTTACCAATGTCGGTCGAAAGGAACTCAGCCTTCCATTCCTCATAGCGCTTTTGGTACTTTGCGGGAATGACCTCGCGAATGCCGCCAGAGTCGGCAGGAGAAGTCGCGTATACATTGCGCTCCGAATTGCGACTGGCTGCTGATTGGGCGGCGACGGTGGACGAGTGTAGGCACGCGATAGCAATAGCTATCACTACAAAAAATTGACCGGTGTATCGGGCGTTACTCACGATCAGATTCCTTTCTTTTGTTTGTGTGGCCTGGTACTGAGGCAGTAGGGACTAATAGACTGTAGTCGCAAAAAAGTCAATTAACTTTTTTGTGCCTATGGCCAAATTTCCCGGTTAGCGCCGAAGAAAGTATCGAATAGAAAAACCAGGAGGACTCAGAACAAGCTGAGTTCCTCCTGGTTTGAGATAATCGCAGCCCCGGCTGCGACATATTTACCACTTCGGGGTCACGCCCAGGTTGTAGAAGAAAAACGAGTAGATATCGGCTGTCTGCTCCAACTGTTTGGTGGTACTGCTGGCGCCGTGACCGGATTTGGTATCGATGCGAATTATTACCGGATCGTCACCGGCTTGCGCAGCTTGCAAAGCCGCGGCGTACTTGAACGAGTGCGCCGGTACGACGCGATCGTCGTGGTCGGCCGTCGTCACCAAAATCGCTGGATACTTGGTGCCGGCCTTCACGTTGTGAACCGGCGAGTAGGCGTAGAGAGCCTTGAATTCGGCTTCGTTCGCGTCGCTACGACCATAATCAGCCGCCCAGTTCCAGCCGATGGTGAACATGTGATAACGCAGCATGTCCATCACACCCGCGTGTTGATGCACGGCTTTGAAAAGATCGGGACGCTGATTTGTCACGGCGCCTACCAGCAATCCGCCGTTTGATGCGCCTTCAATTCCGAGCTTCTGCTTCGACGTGTACTTATTGGCGATGAGCCATTCAGCCGCGGCGATGAAGTCGTCGAAAACATTTTGTTTCTTCAACTTCGTGCCGGCTTCGTGCCACTTCTCTCCGTACTCGCCGCCGCCGCGCATGTTCGCGGACGCATAAACAAATCCCTGCTCGAGCAAAGCGATGCGCAGCGAGCTAAACGAAGGATTCGTGTTGATGTTGAATCCACCATAGCCGTACAGCAGCGTCGGATTGTTGCCGTCGAGCTTGATGCCTTTCTTGTAGGTCAGGAACATCGGCACCTGCGTGCCGTCCTTGCTCTTGTAGAACACTTCCTTTACTTCGTAGTCGTTGGGATTGAAGCCGGGGATTTCCACGGTCCGAAACACCGATGATTTCTTCGGCGCGACGTCGTATTTATAAATCGTCGGCGGAGTATTGAACGAAGTGAAGCTGTAGAAAACGAACTTGTCGTCGTTGCGTCCGCCGAATCCGCTCACCGTGCCCGGACCCGGCATTTTTACTTCGTTCTCAAGCTTGCCATCGAGGCTGTACACGTAAGCGCGCGTCACAACATCGGTAAGATAAGTCGCAAACAGCTTACCGCCGGCAGTGCCACTGCTCTGCAGCGGTTCGCGCATTTCAGGCAGAACGTCTTTCCAGGTCTTAGCTGCCGGATCATAAAGGACGACTTTACGGTTAGGCGCGTCATGATCCGTTTCAATCAGGAACTTGCCGTTCACATCATCAATTACGTTGTAGCTGTCGTTGCCGATTTCGCCCACGATGGGGGTGAAGCTTTTTTCATCTTTCGAGAGATCACGAAAGAAGACCGAGTTTCCTTTCAAACCTTTGCCGCGCTCAGATACGGAAAGGATCGCGTAGCGCTGATCTTCGGTGACTCCGACGCCCTGGAATCTTTGCGCATGGTCTTTGTCTTCGTAGACGAGCACATCCGCGGATTGATCGGTGCCGAGCTTGTGATACCAGACCGATTGAAACTCGTTCTTGGTATAAAGCTCGCGGCCTTTTTCGGGCTCGGGATAACGGCTATAGAAGAAGCCTTCATCGCCCAGCCACGAGCCGCCGCCGTTCTTGATCCACTTCAGGTGATCCGCAGTCGGCTTCTTGGTGGCGACATCGAGGACATAAATGTCGTTCCAGTCTGAG
>DATLVM010000112.1:0-2285 GCA_035577445.1 Pyrinomonadaceae bacterium | reverse complement strand
CCTTTAACGTCTCTCACTGGCACATGGGGTTGGTGAAAACGCTGGCCTATCCAGGACTGCTTTACGTCTCTCGTAACGGAATACGTTTTACGGAGACAGCAATCGATGGGAATCCCGGCGATAATTTTTCTGTTTCCTGCGGACAAATTCAGGAACTGGCTTTAAGTGATGCTAACACCAAATCCGACTACAAACGAGCAAATTGTAAGCATCTCCATTTGAAGATTGAGGGAAGGAATTACAACTTTGACGCGGATACTCTCGCTACATGTACGCAGGGCCAGTACCGGACACCCGCAATAGTACAGGCTATCGCGGGTGCTTGTGGAATCACTCCTCGTTAGGCACCCGATTTTAGTGAACTACCGCCAGGCTACTGGGATACGAGAACGGAGAGCCGCTTGACTGCCTGAAAAATCAACAAGGCGATGAAGACGCGACGTCCGACAAAAGTATATCTGTTTGCCGTCCTCGGAGTTGTGACGTTCTCCGTTTTCACCACTTCAAACGCACAACAGCACGATCGGCAATTGGAACGACAGCCCACGGTCTCTAACGTCCAAAGCGGTCGCCGCACTGCACTCGTTATCGGCAATGGTACTTACACGAGTGTTCCAGCGCTGAAGAATCCGCCGAACGACGCGGCGTTAGTGGCAGCCACGTTGCAGGACCTCGGCTTTGAGGTTTCGGTGGGAACGAATAAGTCGCAAAAAGAGATGAAGCAGCTAATCAGAGATTTTGGACAGCGACTCCGGGCGAGTGGTGGCGTCGGCCTTTTCTATTTTGCAGGGCATGGTGTGCAATCAAATGGGCACAATTACCTAATTCCCGTCGACGCCGACATTCAAAATGAAGCGGACCTCGAAGACGTGGGAGTCGATGTGAATTACGTGCTCAACATGATGGCTGTCGCACAGAGCTCTCTGAATATTCTTATTCTGGATGCTTGTCGTAACAATCCATTTACCCGCAGCTTCCGATCAGCGCAAGGCGGCCTGGCTCATGTCGATGCGCCAAGTGGAACGCTGATCGCTTACGCCACTGCGCCCAATAGCACGGCAGCCGATGGCGATTCCACCAACAGTCCTTACACTGAAGAGCTGACAAAACAGATGCAGATTCCGGGAGTCGTGCTTGAGACGGCGTTCCGCCGCGTCACGGAAAGAGTTTCAACGCGAACCGCGGGCCGGCAGGAACCCTGGACTTCAGATAATCATAAAGGCGAATTCTATTTTAAGAGTTCCGCCAATTCATCGACCGCCAACGCTGACTCGGCGAAGATCGATCCGGTCACGGTTGAACGCGAATATTGGGAAACGATTCGCAACAGTAAAGACGCGCAGGACTTTGAAAGTTATCTTCAGACCTATCCTAACGGCGCTTATGCCACCATTGCTCGCGCGAAAATCAATCAAATCAAAGCAAGCTCGACTGCCAGGGACCCGAAAACTGAGTCAGGCAATGACACTGCCAGTGACAAGAACTTTCCGAGAATTCGCGACGATCGTAGTGTGAACGTTCGCTCAGCCTCAATAAGTCAATTCACAGAGGATTATCCGATCCTACTTCAAGTGAGCGGCCAAGGGTGGGATGGCGGATCTGAGGTCAAGGTATTTCTTAATGGAGAAGAGATCTCAATCCCGGTGGACTCCCAGGGAGTAGGACACATTGCGTTTAAAGGCAGCGTGCAGCAATTGCACGCGCACGACGGAAGGAACGAGGTGTTTATCGAAGTTAACGGCGTCCGCTCAAATAGTTACGTCTTTCGGCAAGCAGTCACGATTGGGCCTGTTGCTAACCAGAAGAATGGCTCAGGCATTGAGGATATTGCGGGTACCAACGCAGACTGGCAGCTCGTACGCGGTGACGGGTTCAGCATTCTCATGCCCAAGGGATCAATGTCCGAGGCCCGGCAGGGTCTATATAACGGCGGAAGAGTGAGCCGAACCGTTCAGCGTACGCCGATCGGTCAGCGGCCATTCTTTGGTGTTATCTCAGCTAGTGGAATTAATGCCAGAGCTTCTCGACCAACTGATGCGGAAAAGCTTAATTCGTATGTTGACGCTTTCAAGTATTGGTTGCCGGAAGCCGTCTTTGGAAAAGGCCAAGCGGCTAGCCTCAGTCTGACAGGCGAGAACGCTTCAGGAGGAAATCCGGGCCGGGAATATCAGGTGACAGTCGGTGACCTGTCGGGTACTGCGAGGGCATATTTTAGAGGAGGGCGATTCGTTGTTGCCGTCGCGCTCGACGCTTCGGCCGATCAAGCAAGTCAGTTTTTCAATTCA
>DATLVM010000111.1:0-3431 GCA_035577445.1 Pyrinomonadaceae bacterium | reverse complement strand
CGGGCTCTCGTTCGGTGTGCCGCCGGTCGCGGCCCAGACCGAAAGCGTGGTGCCAGAGGTTGGCTTCATCGAGATTTCTTCTTTGTCAGCAACTAACATAGTGATTTTTACTCAGCGACTGACATGCCAACCGGCAGCGGTGGAAACAATTGTTCGCTCCTACTCGTCGAGCGCGACAGGTTTTGAAACTGTCTTAATTTGCGACAAGCAGAACAGTTACTAAGCGAAGTTTGATACAGGAAGTCATTGGCGTCGCGCCTGGAATGTCGGCAGGTTGGCTCAACTCTTGGCATGATGGTTGTAGTCATCAACTATGCCCGTACTGACAACAGAGTCATTGATCCCTGAGCGGTGGCCCAAAGGAACGACGACAAGATGATGCACGACCATCTAAACTTAACCACCAACGAAGTCGTGGCTCGGCTTAAGGGCGATTGGGCCGGCGACATCGCCGCTTACGACAGCGTGCACAACCAAATCCTGCAGATGGCGGATGGTCTAAGTGCAGGCATCGTCAATCAGTTTCCTGACAAGTTCAAATAGGCGCTAGGTTCAAAATTACTTCTTCACCAAGAGGAGGACAAAGTTATGGCAAGCAGAGCAAGTATCGGAGGACATCCGATTCATCCTATGTTGATTCCATTTCCGATTGGACTCTTAGTATTCTCGTTAATCGCCGATCTGATTTTTCTGTGGAAGGGAAATCCGATTTGGAGAGACTACGTTGCTTTTTACACGATGCTGGGCGGCATCATCGGCGCTGCGGCAGCAGCGATTCCGGGGTTGATTGATTGGGCGACGCTGACCGATCGGGCGGCAGTCAAGGTCGCAAACTGGCATGCGCGGGTAAACATTGCCACGCTGGTAGTTTTCATCGCGAGCTTTTATCTGCGCACCACGAGCGGCGCGGCCTGGGTTCCGTCGATGCCGATGCTTCCCGTCATGCTTTCGGTTGTCGGTGTAATTGGTTTGAGCATAGCTGGCTGGCTGGGCGGCCAACTCGTGTTCCGGCATGGTATCGCCGTCGACATCGAAGAAAAGTCAGCGCCACGGCAAGCGGAAACGCAGCGACACGTTCGCGCGGCATAGGCAACGAGTTCATGTCTCTCGAATCTTAGAAAGTTTGTCTCCGCGACAAGCTCAAGTCTGAGTTCGACATCGTTGGATGTGGGCTTGAAGTACGATTCGCTGTGCTGCGAAGTTACAATCAGTCTCATTCATGCACGCGCTAACGAAGAAACAGGAGCAGCTGCTTTCCGACCTTCAACACGACGCCTTTAGATATTTTGTTCGCGAAGTCAATCGCGATAACGGTCTGGTGGTTGACTGCACCAAGGGAGGATGGCCTTCGAGCATTGCCGCTGTCGGCATGGCCCTGTCCGCCTATCCCGTCGGAGTCGAGCGCAACTTCATGAGTCGTGAAGAGGCAATCGAACGAACGTTGAGGAAGCTGCGCTTCTTCGCCGCCAGCGAACAAAGCACTAACGCAGACGCCACGGGCTACAAAGGTTTCTATTACCACTTTCTCGACATGAAGACGGGCCAGCGCGCGTGGGAGTGTGAGCTGTCGACCATGGATTCAACTTTTCTTTTTGCCGGGATGCTGACCGCGGCGGCCTATTTTGATCGGGATGCGGAGGAGGAGAATGAGATCCGCCGGCTGGCAGACGAACTTTATCGCCGCGCCGATTGGCAATGGGCCACCGGCGGCGGCGCGACTCTCAGTCACGGTTGGCGCCCCGAAAGTGGTTTCTTGAAAGACCGTTGGGATGGTTACGACGAAGGCATGCTGGCTGATGTCTTAGCTCTTGGCTCACCGACTTTTCCGCTTCCACCAGAGAGCTATGACGCGGACGTCGCGGCCTACGAGTGGAAGAAGGTCTTCGATTATGAGTATCTGTTTGCGGCGCCATTGTTTGAGCATCAGTTTTCCCATCTCTGGATTGATTTTCGCGGAGTTAAGGATCAGTTCATGCGCGATCACGATTCAGACTATTTCGAAAACAGTCGCCGCGCGACCTACGCACAGAGAGAGTACGCGAAGCGAAATCCAAAAGGCTTCCAGGGTTACAGCGAAGTTTGCTGGGGATTGACTGCATGTGAAGGCCCAGGACCCAAAGAGTTGACGATCGACGGAGTGGAGCGCGTCTTCTTCGACTATGTCGCGCGGGGCATACCCGATGGTCCCGATGATGGAACGCTGGCGCCGTGGGCGGTCGTGGCATCTCTGCCGTTTGCTCCTGAGATCGTTTTGCCTACGCTCGAACACTTTAACGAGCTTGAAGTGGGCGTCGATCACCCTTACGGACTTGAGGCCACTTTCAATCCAACGTTTCCCGACGGCAAATGCCGCGATTGCGGTTGGGTGTCCCCTTGGCACTTTGGCATCAACCAGGGACCGATCGTTTTGATGATCGAAAACTATCGCACGGATTTGATCTGGCGCTTGATGCGCTCATGTCCGTACATCGTCAAAGGATTGCGACGCGCCGGATTCAGCGGCGGGTGGCTGTAAGCCAATTTCAAGACGCCGCTGGTTGCGCTGAAGGCACGGACGTGAGCGGTAAAGAGTCCCTTGGCGGTGATGGGGCGAATCTCTCGCGCCAGCGAATCTTGCCCGTTGCCTGCATCACTACAAAGAGCGTCAGGATCGAACCGATCGTGATCGCCAGCCCCGTGAATCCTTTCAGGAAGAACGCATAAGAAAATGCTACCAGATAGATGAACTGCGCGAGCGCCGCTTCGCGAGTGGCGAAGCGCATGCCAAGCACGAGCCGCAGATACGAAATCACCAGAAACACTGAGACCGCAGAGCAAATAACAAAAGCAAGATGGATCGAAACGTGATCGACCAGGTACGCGAGCAGCAAGTGGAACGAGAAGAACGCCGCGGCGAGAAAGAAATAATTCATCGGATGCAGCTCGATGCCGCGCAGCGTGGTAATGATAAGCATCAGAAAAAAGAAGAAAAACAACGACACGGGCGCGAAAAAGCTGATGCGGCCGGCGAGCGGACCGGGCTGCAACTTCTCAGGCATGGTCATCGCGATCTGATAACCCGACACGAGGTTCTTGTAAGTCCATTCGAGGTTCCAGCCACTTGCGGTTTCGCTCTTCAGCGTGGGCGACAGAGTGTTGTCAGGAAAATCAATATCCTTGAAGTTCGTCGTCATCTTCATCGAGAAGTCGCGCACCTGAGCAATATTTGAGTTCGCTCCCGCGTTATCGCTTTCGCCGCCATTAGCGCTCGAACTGCCAAAGCTGTAGCGCCAGTCATTCAAACCCTGCGACTTGTATCCAACTTTCAAGTAAGCCGTTTTCCCAGCCGCGACCTTCGCGGTGCCACTGGCGCTGTTCTTCCCGTTGGTCAGAGTGAGCGGAACATCGTCTACGGTGAAAACCAGATCGTCATAGATCGCCTGCGCCGTCGG
>DATLVM010000110.1:0-2782 GCA_035577445.1 Pyrinomonadaceae bacterium | reverse complement strand
CAGCGAGCCTGGAAGGTAACGGATCGGAAGCGCAGGGCGTGCATCTCCGCCGCCAGGCGGCGGGCTTTTTTCATGCTGGTAATTTCCGGCGCGCCGTAGCTACCCGCCGCGGGCAGACGCCGCCGCCGCGTTCAGCAGGCGTCGCAGCGATGCGTCGCTTGTTTGACGAATTGGGCGATCGCTATAAGGATCGGCCCGGCGGCTACACGCGCATAATTAAGATGGGTCGTCGTTCGGGCGACGGCGCTGAGCTCGCTATCATCGAATTAGTTGATAATTCGCGCGAGAAGGAAGCGCAGAATCGCAAGCGCGCGACTGCCGGTGGATCAAAAAAGAAAAAAGCAGCTGAGACCAAGGCTGCGGAAACTCCTGCTGAAGGCACGGCTGGCGAAGGCGAGGAGTAGTATTGTTTGTTCATTCAGCCCCGATCGGCTACGGTAGCCGCATCGGGGCGTCTATTTTATGGTGCTTTGATTAATACATGCGCCACGCCGCGGGATAACGCAACCGCCGGAGGGAGGTAGCGATGTCAGCCGGAGTTAAGACTGCAATGGCCGATCAAGAAACCAAACAACCGCAGGTCGTGTCTGCGGCGACGGAAAGAAATCCTGAACGCGGGCCGCGTGATCGCGGGCCCCGCGATCGCGGCCGCCGGCGCCATGGAAATCAGTCGCCGAGACACCTCGAGCAGTCGGTGAACATGAATGAGTTGCGTGAGTTAGTCGGACTGATCACCGACAACGGTTTGACACTGCTCGAGCTTGAGCGTGAGGGATTCCGCGTGAAGATTGGTCGCGGGCCCTACTTCGATGAAACAGCCGCTGGCGCGCCCCAGAAACAGCTGGCTGCGGCCTCGGCAGCTCCGGCAAGCGGGGCGGTGCAAAGCGTTCCTTCGTCTGTGCCTTCGCATCCGGGCGCCGGAGCCGAAGAAGCGGCTTCGGAAGATCAAGATCTCCACAAGATTACTTCCCCAATCGTTGGTACTTTCTATCGCGCGCCCTCACCGACGGCCGACAGCTTCGTGCGCATCGGCAGCCACGTCGAACCAACCAGCGTGGTCTGCATCATCGAGGCGATGAAGTTGATGAATGAGATTCAGGCCGAGGCCTCCGGCGAGGTAGTGAAGATTTACGTCGAGAACGGACAAGCCGTTGAGTACGGTCAACCTCTTTTTGGAATCAAGCAGAGTTAGTCCTCAGTCCAAAGTCCAGGTCTAACGTCCGCCAGTGATTTTTGACTCGGGATGTTGGACTTTGGACAATTGCCATGCGTCATTTCCGCAAAATTCTAATCGCCAATCGCGGTGAGATTGCCTGTCGCATTATCTGGACGTGCAAAGAGATGGGCATTCGCACGGTTGCGGTTCACAGCGAAGTCGATCGCGATTCGCTGCATGTGCGTTTTGCTGACGAATCCGCCTGCATTGGCCCCGCGCCTTCCTCGCAAAGCTACCTGAACATTCCAGCGATCATCAGCGCCGCGGAAATCTTCAACGTCGACGCGATTCATCCCGGGTATGGGTTCCTTGCCGAATCCGCTTACTTCGCCGAAATCTGCGAAGCCTGCAACATAAAGTTTATCGGCCCGCGTCCTGACGTGATCAGCTTGATGGGCGAAAAGGTGGCCGCGCGCAACGCGATGAAGGAAGCCGGCGTGCCGATTCTGCCCGGCAGCGAAAGTGCGATTCAATCACCGGATGAAGCTGTAAGACTGGCGCGCGAGATTGGTTACCCGGTTATCGTCAAGGCTTCAGGTGGTGGCGGTGGTCGCGGCATGCGCATAGTTTGGTCAGAAGATGAACTTGCGCACGCGCTGGAAACTGCATCGACCGAGGCTGCGGCGGCATTCAAGAACGGCGATGTTTATATCGAACGCTACGTTGAGCGCCCACGGCACATTGAAATCCAGGTGATGGCGGACGAGCACGGCGAGTGCGTCTATCTCGGCGAGCGCGAATGCTCAATTCAACGCCGGCATCAGAAGCTGCTCGAAGAATCACCTTCGCCGGTGATGACTCCGAAGTTGCGTCAACAGATGGGCGAGACTGCGGTGCAAGCATCGAAGTCGATTGGCTATTCGAGCGCGGGCACTTTCGAATTTCTGCTCGATGAAGATGGCCGCTTCTATTTCATGGAGATGAACACGCGCATCCAGGTCGAGCATCCGGTAACTGAGATGGTCACGCTTACCGACATCGTGCGCAATCAAATTCGGGTGGCGGAAGGCGAGCCGCTGGGCTTTACTCAGGACGATGTGATCATGGTGGGCCATGCGATCGAATGTCGCATCAACGCCGAGAGTCCGGACACCTTCACACCGTCGCCGGGGACAATCACGACCTTCAATCTGCCGGGCGGACCCGGCGTGCGCGTCGACACTTACGTCTATCCGGGTTACAAAGTGCCGCCGTTCTACGATTCGATGATTGCCAAAGTCATCGTGCACGCGCGCACGCGTGATCTCGCGATCGCGCGCATGCGGCGGGCTCTCGACGCCATGGTGATTGAGGGAATCAAGACGACGATTCCGCTCCACTTGAGAATCATGGATGATCCAAATTTCCAGGCCGGCAATTTCTCGACTCGCTTCATGGAAGAGTTTCTGGCCAAGAACAATGTCCGCGAGATGCCGAATGTGACTGCTCCTGTGGCTTTGACGAGCGCATCTGCGTGAATTTATAATGTTCGACTTTTCCATGGTGAGAAAAGCTCACTGAGAGGTATTGAGACAATGTCATTTGCAATAGTTAGGACCGGTGGGAAGCAGTTTCGCGTCGAACAGG
>DATLVM010000109.1:0-9979 GCA_035577445.1 Pyrinomonadaceae bacterium | reverse complement strand
TTGGGAAGGCGTAATCGCCAAACTGCGCGGATCGATTTACGAGCAGCGGCGCTCGCGCAACTGGTTGAAAATGAAATGCGAACTGGCCCAGGAATTCGTAGTCGGTGGCTTCACCGATCCGCAGGGTAAGCGAGTCGGCCTGGGAGCTTTGCTGGTTGGTTATTATGAGTACTCGTCGGTGTCAGAACCGAGAGCGGTAGCGACCGGGCAACTGTCAGAACCGCCTGCGGAAGCGGGCGGACTCTCCTCTCCCGAGTCAGAACCGCCTGCGGTAGCGGGCGGAGTCTCCTCTCCCTCTGGGAGAGGTCGGGTGAGGGTGCGAAGCTTAGCGACCGAATCAAGCGCGACTTTCTCCTCTCCCTCTGGGAGAGGTCGGGTGAGGGTGCGAAGCTTAGCGACGGGATCAAACGACAATTCCACCTATGATCTTTCCGACTGTGCAGACGCGGAACGCGAACTCCATAGCTCGGTCACGAGCGAAGGCGCTTCACGTTCCGCACAACCAGACTTCGTGTTCGCCGGCAAGATCGGCACCGGTTTCAACAACGAACTGCTGCTCGACCTGCGCCGCCAACTCGACGCACTGGAGATCGACAAGCCACCCTTCACCCGGGCCACCGGCCTGCCGCGTCTACGCGCTCACTGGGTCCGCCCTGAAATCGTAGTGCAAGTAGGATTCATTCAATGGACCAAACACAACAAGCTGCGCCACCCGAGACTGCTCGGCGTGCGTCATGATAAAGATCCGCGCGACGTGGTGAGAGAGTAACTCCTGGTTCCTCTCCCCTCTGGGAGAGGTTAGGTGAGGGTTTGCGCCAGCAATTGTGGAGCGCGCCGGCCTCGACGGCGCTTTGGATTTCGTCCGCGCCAGCGGACGGTTGAAGTAGCCCAGCCCTTCAGGGCTGGGATCACGATCGGTTCTTAATTTCAGACCGCGCGACCTCGATGGTCGCGCGTAATTGTTTCAGCCAAAACACCGACGCGCTGCGCACGTCATAAGAACCAGCCCGAAGGCGCTCGCCCGCGCCCGCTCTTTTCCACACACTAATCGCAATGCCCTGCCCCTGATTTTGTAGACGATCGTCCACAGACGAGCCGCCGCCTTTGGGCGCAATATGCGTCCCATGGCAAAACGGGACGAAGCACTCGCCGCTTTCGGCCGAAACGTCGCGAAAGTCCGCTCCGAACGTGGACTCTCACAAGACCAATTAGCCGAACAAGCCAGCCTCGACCGCAGTTACGTAAGCGGTATCGAGCGTGGTGTCCGCAATCCGGGAATCAAGGTCGTGATTCGCATCGCCCGCGGCTTGCGCTATCATGCGGCGACCTCGAAAGGAGAAGTGATGCCAGCTGGAAGCGCTTGGACCCGCGAAGAACACATCCTTGCATTCAACCTCTACTCGCAGATTTCGTTCGGAACAATTCATGTTCACAATCTGCAGATTAAAGAACTTGCGCAGCTGTTAGGTCGCAGTGTCGGATCTGTTTCCCTGAAGTTAGCGAACTTCGCTCGATTGGATCCGTCGCTTCAACAACGAGGCATCAGAGGACTTCCTCACGGCGCTAAAGGCGAAGAGGAGGTTTGGAACGAATTTGCCCAACAACCGGAAGAGCTTGCTTTTGAGAGTGAGAGACTCTTGGCTGAACGAGAGGGCAAGCCAATTGAGGAAATAGCAGAGATTCAAACCGAGGATTTGCCGCCGCCGGGACGTGAGCGCGACGCGATCGTCAAAGTCCGAGTGAATCAAAGCTTCTTCCGTAAAAGAGTTCTCTCAGCTTATGAATTCAGATGTTGCGTCACGGGATTGACTATTAGATCGCTGCTTGTCGCGGGACACATTGTTCCATGGTCAATCGACAAGAAGAATCGATTAAACGCTCGCAATGGTCTTTGTCTAAACGCGCTCCACGATCGCGTTTTCGAGTCACGCTTGATGTGGATCGATCGAAAATTCGTCGTTCGAATGTCGCCCAGTTTGAAAGACGAAAAGAAACTAAATGAAGCCGCACGCTGGCTCTTAAGCTTTGATGGTAAGCCATTGATTCTCCCGAAGAAGTTTCAGCCCGATCCAAGACTCCTGCTGAAGCATTCACGCGAATGCCAAACAGTCGCGTGACACGGAACTAATGCACATTCTCACCAACACATACTTCTCTGGCGCTGGCCTCATGGACATCGGCTTGCATGCTGGCGGCCTCACCTTGCAGCAGAGCTTTGAAATCGATAGCGTTGTTGCGCGACGCTGCGTAAGAACTTCTCACATGAAGTTGTTCAATGCGACATCACGCGAAAGCTTGTCTACGCTGAAAAGGAATGTCACGCCATGGTCGCGACTTATCCATGTACGAAATATTCGCCGATCGGCGATATTCACGGAGTGCGCACTGGGGATGATTTGTTTCTTCATTTCTTCCGACACGTCGCTATTCGGCGACCTCAACTGTACGTCGTCGAGAACGTGCCAGGCATGAAGAAGTTTCCGGTGGTGATGGAGGCGATGACGAAGCTTCCGGACTACTATGTTCACGTCGCATGTCCGGTGAAATCTTCAACGTGGCTACCTCAAAAACGAGACCGGCTAATCATCATCGGAAGTCGAAGGAGCTTTGAGTGGCGAGAGCCGGTTTCCAAACAACAGGTTACCTTGGCTGAGATACTCGAAGAAAACCCTGAGCCCCGAATTCCTGATTACGTGATGAAGCGTTTGGCGGGAGCGTATCGCGATAAGCCAATCATCAGCGATCCCAAACGCGGCGACATTGCTCCGACCTGTGTCGCGCACTACGCGAAAGATTTGAGCACAAGACTCGTTGCTGATGAGAGATTTCCGCATGGTGTGCGTCCGTACACCGTGCGAGAGTACGCGCGACTTCAAGGCGTGCCTGATACCTTCAGTTTTTGTGGCAGCGAGAACGATGCTTATCGAATGATTGGGAATGGAGTTTCAGTTCCAGTCGGCCAGTGGGTAGGATCAGAAATCGTGCGCTACTTTAAGAGAGCTTCCGGTTAGCTGGCCGTCTGCTTTTGTATTGACGCCGATTACCTCACGGGCGTATATTCCGCGCCATTCGAACAAGGGTTAGGAGCCGGGGGTCGGTAACCCCATAGCTCCCGTAATTCTTTGGTTTGCCGCGTGTCGCCACGCGGGTTTTACGCAACCGCTCTCAAACGGTGCTCGCCCCAACGCCGAGGTTGTTCTCATGCAGTTTGCCCGATACTCACGGCCATTATTCCCTTTATTCAGCCGCCTAACGTCTAATCACCCGGGCCACCGAGAAAAGACTGTAACTGCTGTAAATCAGCAGCTTACAGGGACATCTGCGGAAGTTACAAAGCCCTCTCGGGTTCAAGCATGGGCATTTCGGCGTCAAACATCGGCGCCTCGGGGTGAAACATTGACGGCTCGGGGTCGAGCATCGACGGCTCGGGCGCGAGCCATTAGCCGCTCGGAAGAAAGCATTACACGCTCAGGGTCAAGCATTGAAGGGTCGGACGCGAGCATTAGACGCTCGGGGCCGAGCATTGACGACGCGGAGGCGGACAGCGGCGGATGGGCGTCGCGCATTCCTGGCTCGGCGTCGAGCGCACGCGGCCCGGCGTCCAGCATTTCGGATGCAATTCAAAACGCGACGGAATCAATTGCGCCCCTTCAGGGCGATGAATCTTTTTTGGGACATTCGCCCGTGGGCGATGCCCACGGCTATTACATCTCACGCCTTCAGCGTGATGGACACCTCGCACACACCAATCCGAAAACACCTCAAAGGAGAAAGACTATGAATACAGAACTTACAAATCGCGTGACGATGATAAAGACGACCAGCTCTTACATGGCGGAACGCAGCGCCATCTGGAACACCATGGCCCCGCTGCAAACGGCGATGAGGGAACTCGATGCCAAGATCGCCGAGATCGACGCGGCGGCGCAGAAGCATGAGACGCCACACGGCGCGACCGCGGATAAAGCCAGCGCGCGCGATGCTCTGGAAGACACGACGTTTCTGATGTGTGAAGCGCTCGGCGTGCTGGCGCACGACTCAGGCGACAACGATCTCGTGGCGCTGACGCGGGTGACGCGGACGCTGCTGGACCGAATGGGTGCAGAAGAACTGTCGAATCGCGCGACGGCCGTGCTTGCACAGGCGAATGCCCGCAAGACGGAGCTGGTCACATACCAGGTGACGCAGGCGAACATCGATGAGCTGAGTGAAGCACTGACGGAATTCAATCAGGCCAAGGCCGGACCGCGTACGGCGACGGCGGAGCGCGCGGCTCTGACGGAATCGCTGCCGAAGTTAGTCAAAGAGGCGAACGACATTCTGAAAAACAGAGTAGACCGGTTGGTGAGTCTGTTTAGCCGTTCGAATCCTGATTTTGTTGCTGGCTATGAGAGCGCCCGCGTTATCGTCGATCGCGCCGCGACACATAAGGCGAAGGCAGCGTCTGCGCCGCAAACAAATCCGTAGATGGTGGAACCTCTGGTAGGGAGCTGCGCCGCGTAACGGGCGTTCAGGGCGAGCGAAGATGCTCGCCCTTTTTTCTTTTCATTAGAAAACGGAAACCCGCGATGCCGACTGCCTCACTTCTTCGGTTTCACAAACACTAAGTCATCAATCGCGAGGTTCTGCTTTACTTCGGTAAGCTTGATGGTGAAGAGGACATCTTCTATTTGGTAGATGGTGAAGGGCACTTTCACTCCGTCAACTTCGCGATAGTCCTGGTATTGGACTGCTTCAATCATTTTTCCACCCGCGTTCCAATCCTCAACTCGCAGTAATAACGCGGTCACGCTGTCGAAATAGAAACGTCGCGGGCTGTCGTTGCGCGGCGCCTCCAGTACCAGCGTCTCGCGCGCTCCCGCCTTGCCGCCGGCATCTTTGCCCACAGGAATCTTTGCCGTGCCTTTGAAAGTCAGATTCGGATACTGCAGTCGCAGCTTCAGCGGTTGATAGAAATCTGCGTCGCGAGTTGCGGATCCTAATTCAAGACCGGACTTGTCCGTGATGCCGTCATCCGGATTCTGCTCCCAACCGACTCGCCCATCGAATCCGTCCTTAAATGTTTCCTGGCCCGGCATACGGAGAACGATGAGTCTCAAGTTCGGCGCCTTCGCGTACATTTCCACCGGGCCACTCATGGCGATGCCGCTCACTTCAAAAGTGCCTTTGGCGACGCGGCTGGTAATCTTCTCCAGGGCAGCGCGTCCACCGAGTGCGGTCACATAGCTCGCCAATACTTCATCAGCTTTCGTCCGAGCCTCTTCGGCACTGAGTTGGGTTGGCGCGATGGCAATGCCCTTGGCAGTCGATGGCGCGGTTGAATCCACACCCAGCATGATGCGCACGGCCATGTTCACAAATTCTTCGACATAGTCGCGATCGGAAGAAGCGAAATTGCTCATCGCGACGACCGCCACCGCATCGTCAGGGCAAAGCACGAGCAGCGACTCAAAACCCACGTCACCCCCGGAATGGAGCACGATCCGATGGCCGTCCCTGGCTGTCGTAAACCAACTCATCCCCTCTTTCATCCCCAGCGCGTCCACGACGGGGCGCCACATGGACTCAGCGGTTTCCTGTTTCAGGATGCGTTTGCCATTTAGCTCGCCTTGATTCAGATTCGCGATGGCCCAACGGCTCATGTCTTCGACGCTCGAGTAAAGCGTCGAGCTCGGAGCATGGGCGCGGTTGTACGGAAAGATCTTGCTGACGACTGGCTTCTGGTCCTCGACCACGTGCGGCGAGGTCAACAACTGCGGATTGGCTTCGCGCACCAGCAGCGTGCTGTCTTTCATTCCCAAAGGCGTCAGAATGTGATGCTGCACGTAATCCTCAAAGCTCTCGCCTGAAACTTTCGCGATCACGTCGCCGAGGATTTCGTACGCGGTGTTGCTGTAAGCGAACTTCTCACCCGGGTTGAAAACCAGTTTCTCGCCGGAAGTGCTGCGCACAAAGCGTTCGAGTGCGCTGGCATCGTATTCCGGTTTGTCCCAGTTGTAGTTGATGGTGTCGGGAATTCCGGAAGTGTGACTGAGCATCTGGCGAATCGTGATCGCCTTGTAACGCTCGTCATCCAATTTGAAGTACGGAAGATATTTTGTGAGCGGTGCATCGAGATCGATCTTGCCTTGCTCGACGAGTTGCATAATCGCTGTTGCTACAAACGTCTTCGTGACCGATGCCATGTGGAATAGCGATCGCGAAGTGATCGGAGTATTCGCGCCGAGCTTGGCAACGCCAAAACCCTTCGCGTAGATCAACTGCCCATTCTTGACAACACCGATTGCGAAGCCGGGGAGATGGCCCTTTTGAATTTCTTCTTTGATCTTCGGCTCCAGTTCGTTCTGGAGGCGCGTGACTTCGGGACCGGTAGAAGAGGTTTGAGAATACAGGGGCGCAGATACGCTCAGCATCAGCGCGATCAAGATTGATAAGGAGTCGGCTGGCCATGTTGTGAGATAGACGGAAGTGTGGATGTATCAGTTAACGGTGAGAGAGGAGAAAGCTACAGGATGATTCTTTAGGCGGCCGGCACGGTCTCGGCAACAGGGACGCCTATTTCGTAGAGAAAATCCGGTGACATGTCGGCGCTGTTGTCCCAAACGATCGTGTCGAGCTCCTCGTTCAGGCGCACGCTCCGAAAACGCTCCGGCTCTCGAAGTGGTTCGAACACTTCGCCGTCGAGGTGGCGTTCCAAATCCACTTCCCGCACAGTTCCGTCCTCAAACTTCAATCGGAGTTTGTAGTCAGACAAGTACTTAACGTCTCGGACGAAGTGCATAGCTTCTTTTACTCCAGCGGAGCGATCGGTTGCAACGGCCGTTGAGCAATTGCGCGATTCCAGTTCTCGATCAACTCAGCTCGATGTTCAAATGCCCACTCGAGCACGAGCGCTACGACCCGCTTCGGTACGTGTCCTTCAATCATCTTCAAGTCTGTGATTGAGAAGACGCCCGTCTGCCCAGCATACTTTGCGTGAAAGTGAGGAATGCCATGTTCTTTGTAGTAAATGGCGATTACGATGCCAAAAAATCGACTAATCTCCGGCATCGCTAGATATCCAGATTCCTTACATCCAGCGCGTTGTCTTCGATGAACTTGCGGCGAGGTTCGACCTGATCGCCCATCAAGACGGTGAAGATCTGATCAGTCTCGACCGCATCGTCGATGCGAACTTGCAGCAGCGTGCGCGTGTCGGGGTTCATCGTCGTCTCCCAGAGCTGCTCGGGATTCATTTCACCCAAGCCCTTGTAGCGCTGGATTGAAAGATCCTTCTTCGCCGCGGTGAGCACGCGATCGAGCAACAAATCGCGCGTGGCAATCTCTTCGCTGGTGCCGTTCTCGCCGGTGATGAATGGTGGCGTGAGACGATCTTCGAGCTCCGTAAACAGCTCAACCGCTTTTTGAAATTCCACGTGGCTGGCGAAATCGTAATCAATGGCCACGGTGGCGCCAGAGGTGGTCACTGTTTCAATCTCCCACAGACCATGCTCTTCGTCTTCCTTCAAATCCGTTTTGTAACCGGCTTTGTCGAGCACGCCTTCGACGTGGGCCATCGCGTTCTCGTCCTGGAAAGTCCACTTCAGCGTCGCGCCTTCTTCGCGCAGCACGCCTCTCTTGCCGCCGAACGCATTGAGCAGCGTATCGAGCAGATGCGAATCGCCGCGCAAACGGCGCGCAGCCTTCTCGCAGTAGCGACGCAGATCGACCATGCGCTCGAGGTTGCGCGCGAGCTGCGCGCCTTCGATCACAGTCTTCGACTTGCCGTTGCCGGTCGTGACCTTCATGTCGGTCGTCGCCTGGCGCATCAGGTAGTGAATCATCGAGCCTTCGTCTTTGATGTATTCTTCCTTCTTTCCTTTCTTAACTTTGAAGAGCGGCGGCTGCGCGATGTAGACGTAGCCGTTCTCGACCAGCTCAGGCATTTGCCGAAAGAAGAACGTGAGCAACAGCGTGCGAATGTGCGAGCCATCGACGTCGGCGTCGGTCATCAGAATGATGCGGTGATAGCGAAGCTTCGAGACATCGAAGTCTTCTTTGCCGATGCCTGTGCCGAGCGCCATGATCAGCGCTTTGATTTCGTTGTGCGCGAGCATCTTGTCGAAGCGCGCTTTTTCGACGTTCAGAATTTTTCCTTTAAGCGGAAGGATCGCCTGGTTCTTACGATCGCGGCCCTGTTTGGCTGAGCCGCCGGCCGAATCGCCCTCGACGATGTAGATTTCCGAAAGCGCGGGATCGCGTTCCTGACAATCGGCCAACTTGCCCGGCAGCATAGTCGAGCCCAGGGCGCCTTTACGCACGATTTCACGGGCTTTTCGCGCCGCTTCACGAGCCCGCGCGGCGTCGAGGGACTTGCCGACGATACGACGGGCCACGGTTGGATTCTGCTCAAGGAATTCAGTCAGACGCTCGTTCAGAAACGATTCGACGGCGCCTTTCACATCTGAGTTGAGCTTGCCTTTAGTTTGCCCTTCGAATTGCGGCTGCGGCAGCTTCACCGAGATAACCGCGACTAGACCTTCGCGTACATCGTCGCCCGTCAGCGAGCCCTTGAAGTTCTTTGCCAGCCCGGATGATTGCGCGTACGCGTTAACCGTGCGGGTAAACGCAGAACGAAATCCCGACAGGTGCGAACCACCATCGACGGTGTTGATGTTGTTCGCGAACGAGTAAACCTTCTCGTCGTAGGCGTCATTGTACTGAATCGCGACTTCGATCGAGAGTGCATCGCCAATCTTTTCGAAGTAGATAGGTTTGTCGTGAAGCACGTTGCGGCTCTTGTTGAGATGCTTCACGAATTCCGCGATACCGCCGCGATAGTAGAACTCGTGCGACTTCTCGGTCTCCTCCCGCTCATCCTTGATCGAGATACGAATGCCCTTGTTGAGAAATGCTTTTTCGCGGAGTCGTTCAGACAGCTTGTCGAAACTGAATTCCGTCGTATCAAAGATCTGTGAGTCTGGTTTGAAAGTGATCTTCGTGCCGCGCTTGCGCGTCTTGCCGGTTTGTTTCAACGGAGCGGAGGGAATGCCGCGTTCATATTCCTGCTCATACGTTAGACCGTCGCGCCAAATTTCGAGATGCAGTTCTTCAGAGAGGAAGTTCACGCACGACACGCCAACGCCGTGCAGTCCGCCGGAAACTTTGTAAGCGTTCGTGTCGAACTTGCCGCCGGCGTGCAGCTTAGTCATGACAACTTCCGCTGCCGACTTGCGCTCTTTCTTCATCTGGTCGACCGGAATGCCGCGGCCGTTGTCGACAACCGTGATCGAGTTGTCGAGATGAATGGTCACTTCAACGGTATCGCAATAACCGGCGAGCGCTTCGTCGATCGAGTTGTCGACAACTTCGTAAACCAGGTGATGCAGGCCAATCTCGCCGGTCGATCCGATGTACATCGCCGGGCGTTTGCGCACCGCCTCGCGTCCCTCGAGGACGGCGATTGATGATGAATCGTAAGTGTCTTTTTTGTTCTTCAATTTCGATGTAGGTGTTGCCAATTCTTCTTTTACCCTCGTCTCTCTTATCCGTCTTGTCCTGATCGTCAGACGACATTGCCCGCCCTCATCATTGCCGTAAACGGAGTCTCGTCGCTCGCTATTCCTTCTCGCACCTCGTAAAAATTCGCGCGCTGATTGAACCGCTCAAAGTAGTTTCGCTTCGAAGTCGTGACGAACGTTTGAGTGCGTCCATCGAGGTATTCCAGAAGGCGTTCAATGCGGATTCCGTCGAGTTCTGCGTCCACGTCATCGATGAGGAAAATCGGGTACTCTTTGACCTTAGAATAATACACTGAAATCGCCGCTAAATCAAGTGTTATCAATGCGCTACGCTGTTGTCCGGAGCTGCCAAAACTGCGCAAATTCCGGTCGCGAAAACGCAGCTCAAAATCGTCGCGATGAGGGCCGATGAGACAGGCGCCGGCAAACATTTCTGCCTCCAACCGAAGCCGCAATCGATCAGCGATGAGCTGCTGGTA
>DATLVM010000108.1:0-3527 GCA_035577445.1 Pyrinomonadaceae bacterium | reverse complement strand
TGAGCTTCGCCGGCCACCACGATCTTACCGTCTGTTTGAAGCGCTATGCTGCGATGTCTTAGCCATGCCAATCCTCCGTTAGTCACGTAGGTCCCGGTAAGTATGGTTATTCCTCCGCTGCCGAACGTGGCATCTAAGCTTCCGTTTGAGTTGTATCTGATCAGTACCGCATCATCGACATTGCCGTCTGCCTGATCGTTGGTGTAACCCGCGAGCAGGATTCTGCCGTCGGGCTGAAGGGCGACTGAGACGCCATGGTCATTAGGATGATTCAGGATGTCGGTCATTACTTTTCCGTTGGATCCGAACACGGTGTCCAGCGTTCCGTCCGTGTTGTATCGCGCCAGGGCGAAGTCATTACCTCCGCCGGCATTCTGAGCTGAACCGCCGACGATGATCTTACCGTCAGTTTGAAGGGCTACTGATAACGCGTTATCGGCTTTGAAGTTGAAATCCGTCGTGGCCATGCCGTCGCCGCCGCCAAAACTCGAATCGAATGTTCCGTTGGCATTGAGCCGCGAGACGGTGAAGTCATTGCGGAAACCATCTCGCCAGCCATCGCCGGCCGCCACGATCTTGTCGTCGGCTTGAAGCGCAATTCCCCAATAGCCACCAAAACCGGATATGAAGTTGTTGCCCGCGTTTTGGACGACTAGCCCGGCTGAACCAAACGAAGTGTCGAGCGTTCCATCGGTCTTGTACTTGGCGATAGCCAACTCGGTTCGGCTTCGCCCAGCGACGATTATTTTGCCCGTACTGTCAATGGCTATTCCACGACCGATCGATGTTGCTCCGCTGGCAAATTTCGTAATGACAATTCCGTTTCCGCCGATCCCGAAAGTGGAATCCGGGGTGCCGTTTGAGTTGTATCTCACGACTCCAAAGTCAGGGCCGGTTTGCCCCGCCACAATAATTCTGCCGTCACCCTGCACTGCCAAGGCATTCGCGAAATCGTCGGAATTCAAATTGAGATCGAGCGTGGCTTTACCGCTCCCGTTGAATGTCGTATCTAAACTGCCGTTCGAGTTGTACCGGACGACGGCAAAGTTATTCTTGAGAGAAGGATCACTGGTGTAGCCTGCAGCGACAATCTTGCCGTCTGTCTGCAGCGCCACTGCCGCGCCGCGATCCTCCCGATTAACCAGCACATCGGTTGTCACGAAGCCGCTGCCGTTGAACGACCCGTCCAGGGAACCGGTTGCGGTGTATCGGACAACGACGAAATCATCGCCGCTAGTTGCGCGATTACTGTAACCAGCGACGATGATCTTGCCGTCTAGCTGTAGGCGAACGGCCCGGCCGAAGTCGGCACGGTTGCCCGGCAGATCAGTCAATACCTTACCGCTATTTCCAAAGGCGAAATCAAAGCTCCCATCGGTATTCAGACGCGCTAAAGCAATGTCGACGTTACCGAGCCCGCTGTCAGATTCACCCGCGATAAGGATCTTTCCGTCAGGCTGAATGCTAACAGCTCTAGCAATATCGTCCCTGCTTGCCGAGTTAAAGTTGAAGGTTAGTTTTCCAGAACCTGCAAAACTAGTATCTAATGTCCCGTTCGAATTTAGTCTGATAACGCTGAAATCCCTGCCGGATGAAACCGTCGTGACATAACCAACTACAACTACTTTTCCGTCAGGCTGAAAGGCCACCGCTGTGGCTGAGTCGTCCAGGCTGTAACCCAGATCAACTTGAACCGTGCCATCAACGCCAAAGGTTAGATCGAGACCTGATGGCGAGCTTGCTAATACATCAGTCGAAACCTGACCGCGCATCTCTTGTGAGGGAAGCACCTGATTAAGAGAGCTCGAGTATTGCAGCATTTCTTTAATCTGATCAGGCGCTGTCAGATATCTCACAACCGGGACCTGGTCTTCACCAGCTGGCGAACGTTTCAGGCGATAGAATTCCGCCGCTTCGCCGGGTTGGTCATAAGGTTCCTTATCCACTTCGGTTTGACGATTCTCGTCAAAACTGTCGTGAGAGTTCGGGCCTGTTTTTGGCGCGGATAATATCTCAGGCTTCGGGTACGCTGTACTCTTGCGAACAGCGAGCGGAGACACTGCTGATGCCATCGTCTCATCGCGTCTCTGTAGACGGATATTCGAGGGCGGCAGATGCAAAACTGACAGTATTGCCAGAGGGCCTAAAAGAACTAGGTTTCGCTTCATGAGAGTTCCTCATCGTCAACTCGCCGCGGGGCGAGGAAAATTGTCAGCCTTTGGCCGGTGCGGCTAATTGCTCTGAGGTTGCGGCGTTTTCTTCTTCTTCGGCGCGCGCTCGACGTGGCTCGCGCTGGTCCATTCCGCAAGTGTCGCTGGGTCGTCGGCGTACTTGTTGCGCATGATCGGATCGAGTTGGCGCACGACAGTCAGGCATTCATCGAGTTCCGCTTCGAACGCGGCCCGCGCGCCCACGCGATCTCCCACAGCGCTGGACTGCTTACTCATCGTGTTACTGAATTTCACAATGCTCGCATTCATGTCGTCGATGAAGGTTGCCGGCATTTCATGAGCGATGAATTGCGCGGACAGCGGAACGGCGTCAGTCGCAAACGCGCGCGCGGCGGCGATCAGAACTTCGTCGTTCTCTCCACGCGGCACGCGAAATTTGTGCTCGAGGCCGGGATTGTCGATAGCGATCGCATGCGCCGTAGCGCTCCATGCTTTCATTTGCGATCGCAATTCTTCGCGCGCATCGCCGCGCGTAGCAGTGCCTTCACGTGCCGCGCCGCCACCGGAAGTCTGCGCCGCCGCCAATCCTTCGAGCGTGTCAATTCCTGTCGCGAGCGTCGCGAACAGTTGGGTCGCCAGACTGGTGGCGGAGAAATCCGCCGCGCGAGCGGTGCAGAAATCTTCGACGCGTCGGCACGTTTCAAGTTTTCGATTGGAACTATCGTTCATCTGAAACCTCCTGATCGGATGAGGGGCACAGTAGTTAGTCGCCTAACTTGTGGGCCGTGCCCGTGGTGGTTTCACTTCCCGGTCTTATGAGGATCGAGGAGTGTGGAGATTCAGTGAGTACTGAGGACTAAGTTCTTAGTACTGAGCTGAGACAAAAAGGGTAATTCGGCGCGCATTCTATACTCGGACAGCGCTGTTAGCAAGATTTTTCCCTAAGATGCCGCAAATTGCGGTTTTATTCAGCAATTCCGCGGATTTTCGCGGCGAAAGGTCTTTGAACCCTTCCCTGCCGGCCGGGCTAATGCCAGTGCAGGTCGACTCTTTCTCGATGCTGGTCGACTTTTTCACTCTGTCGGTCGAGTTTTTCACCACCCAGGTGGGAGCAAACTCCCAGCGGGTCGGGTTAATGCCGCCGCAAATCGAGTTTTTCACTATGCGGTGCGAGTACGCTCCCTGCCGGTCGGAATGCTGCCGATGCGGGTCGATGTTCTAACGGTGCAGGCGGACGAGGCGTCTCTGACGGGAGAGATACAGCCCGCGCAGGTCGATTCGTTTGCGGTGCGGTTTGGTTTGGTAGCGTTTATGATCGGGTGACGAACGATCTCAGTGGATGTCTATGCAGTGCAG
>DATLVM010000107.1:0-2235 GCA_035577445.1 Pyrinomonadaceae bacterium | reverse complement strand
TCAACATAGCACCATGAATGCGCCGCAAGAACTCTGGCACCCGGCCCCCGAGCATCCGGTCATTGATCACGAGGCAGTCCATGTTTGGCGTGCCGATTTGAACCAAGAGTGGGAGCTGGTAAGGAGGCTTTGGACTGGACTTGCGCCATATGAGCAAAAAAAAGCCAACAGATTCTATTTGAAGAGTGATCGCATACACTTCATCGTAGCGCGTGGCGCGTTGCGCGATATTCTTAGTCATTATCTCGATATCTCGCCGCGGAATATAGAATTCTCCTATGGCCCATTTGGCAAGCCAGACTTGCTGGACCGATCTGCGGGAAACCATTTGCGCTTCAACGTCTCGCATTCCAATGGTATCGCGGTATACGCCATCGCCAGGAATCGTGAGATTGGCGTCGACCTTGAGTTGATTCGTGAAGAAGCCGCGTCATTGGATATCGCTGACCGTTTCTTTTCGCCGCTGGAAGTCTTAGCACTTCGCGAAATCCCGCGCGAACTTCAGTCGGTCGCATTCTTTAACTGTTGGACGCACAAAGAGGCTTATGTCAAAGCTCGGGGCGAGGGGATTCCCTACGGTTTGGGCCGATTTACCGTAAGCCTGGCTCCGGGCGAGCCCGTGGCCTTTCGATCCAGCGAGGAACGTCCCGAGGATATGGGCAATTGGCTTCTAATGGAGTTACCGGTGGTTCAAGGCTATGCGAGTGCCTTGGTAGTGAGGCGGCCAGTTTCCGGGGTGAATTTCTGGCGATGGAGTCCCTGATTAATTTTGGCCAACGCAGGCCGCCCCACTATTATCGCATCATTTGCGTGTGTCTCTCATCACCTGATCAGTGATTCTATCCGCTTGGCCAACAGATCGGTTTGTGTTTGATAGACCCGGTCGGCCTCGATGGCCGTGATATTCTCAGGTAACGTTAAAGGTGGAAGCGACGAACCAAACCTTATCCGAACCTGATTCACCCTCTGGGGGCCTTTTTCCCGAGGCCATATTTCGAAAGCACCCCTGATGGCGACCGGAATGATCGGAGCTTCCGTATGCGTGGACAGGATTGCCGTACCTTTGCGAAGGTTACCGAGGGCTCCGTCAATGGTGCGCTCACCTTCCGGAAAGATGAGGAACGCTTTTCCCTGCCGAAGCCCCGAAGCGCAAACGCGCATAGACTCGATAACGTTCGACTCTGTGTCGAGCAACACAATCTTTGCTCTTCGCGCCAGCCAACGAAGCCACCCGCGGGAAAAATACATGGGAGCCCCCACGAAGTACATTCGGCGAAAGACCCTCCACGGTACTACGCTGGCGATTAGCAAGCCGTCGAAGTAAGTTTGATGATTTGGACAGATAAGCAGCGGTCCTTCCGCAAGGTTTTGCCTTCCTTCAACTTTCATTCGAAGCAAAACCTTCGCGATTAAGAAGACAAAACGGCTCGCGGTAAAAAGCAAAAGAGATGACAACGTAGAAGGCGCCGCGAGGTACTTCTTCGCCAAGCCACTGGTAGCAACAGGCGAAAGCAGCTGTTGCCACGGCTGATCAATCATCTTCGGCGCCTTCGCCACCCCTTTTTCGCGAAGATTCGTCTCTTTGAGCACCGCGTCAATAAGATCGCGCACGGTGTGAATACTCGGCGTCACCTCGTCCGGCACCACAGTATCGAAAGCCTCGGCGAGCTGAATTATCAATTCAACGCGGCCCAGTGAATCTTGCTCAAGATCCAGGTCGAGTCGATCAGCAGGGTGGACCTCCGCGCATGCCGTTTGCTTGCGGATGAGTTCTAAAGCTTTTTCCACATCCGGTTGGACCGCCCACCTCAACTGCTCGTCAGACCAGGCCTTCGCGACCTTCGTTGGCGGCCTGGTCGCCAGTTCCCCTATTTCATGTCGCTTAAGTTTTCCAGTACTGGTTCGCGGCAAAACGGTGCGGGACAACTGAAAGCTGTTTACCCTTTCATAGGAGGGAAGCAGCGCCGAACGACTGTCAATTTCGACGCGTACCTTGTCTTGAATATCGATGATTTGCTCCTGTTGCATTAGATCCATGTCAGGAACGACAACCGCATGAAGATGGACGATCGAAGCGATTCCAGATTGCGCGCTGCGCGGCACGATGCAAATCTCTTTCAGGCCGGGCGAGCGCTGATAGTGGGCTTCCAGCTCTTCCGGATAAATATTCTTACCCGAACTCAAAACAATGACTTCTTTCTTCCGGCCGGTGATCGAAAGCTGTCCGCCATTGTC
>DATLVM010000106.1:0-4587 GCA_035577445.1 Pyrinomonadaceae bacterium | reverse complement strand
GCCGTAGGTGGCGTTTCTGATGGTAGCCTGATTAGCGGCTTCTTGAGAGTCCATGCGCGGAAGCCTACTATGATTTGTCGTGTTACGCAAAACCGCGTTATACAGAAAGTGGCGGGAGGATTTGAAATTAGGCCACTACCCGCAAAACTAATTGCTGGACAGTCACACTTCCTTTGTTTATTATTCATCCCCCCCGCTTGCAAGGCGGTTCTCCAAAAAAACGAGTTGGCCACCGCGGCCAGTTCTCCAATTTAGCTAACGGATCGCGTGACAGTGTCGGCACCCCTCCCGGCGTTAGTGGCGGCTTCTCGGGCGATTCTTCAACCGGAGGTTAGTTATGCTCAGAATGGGAAAAGAAGATAAGAGCCCGACCCAGGCCACTGACACTGATTACTCAACCCGAAGCTATACCCCGTATCAAAACAACGACGCTTACCGCCCCACCGAAGGCGCGGCGACGCCGAAAGCTTTGACCGAGAGCGAGACCATCGCTCGCGAAATCAAAGACGGCAGCCTGAGCGGTTTCGTCGGGAGCGGCACCCTCATTACGGGCGAGGCTTCGTTCAAGTCGATGCTGCGTGTTGATGGTCGCTTTTCTGGTCGGATCACTTCGGCCGGCGGCGCCCTGATCGTAGGCGCCGGCGGACAAGTTGATGCGAATATCGAAGTTGCCGTAGCGACCATCCACGGCGTCGTCAACGGTGACATCATTGCTTCAGATCGAATTGAACTCGGTCGCGCAGCCAAACTGAATGGCAACATTCAGACGCCTTCGCTGATGATTGAACAAGGCGCGATCTTCGAAGGTAGCTGTAAGATGGTGAAGGCTGCTGACAAGGTAACTCCGAAAGTTGAGCGCAAAGAAAATGTGATCGACGCTTCAAAGCTTGACCCAACGAAGAAAGTCGAAAACAACCTTAAGCCTGTCGCCGCGACGGCAGTGGCAAGCTAATTCAAGTTTCAAAAATGAGCCATAAGAGAGGCGGGCGTTCGCGCCCGCTTTTCTTTTTGCTCGCTGTATTCTTGTTGAGAGCGAATTGAACCACAGAGGACACTGAGGAAAACAAATGCCACGGAAAGCGCCAAACGCCAAGTGGTTTTTTGATCAGGTATCGATGTTCCCGCAATCGCCCTTGGAACTTTGCTCTTTGCTCTTCTCTGTGTCCTCCGTGGTTCATCTACTGTACAATTCTCACGACACCCCAGCCCGAATATGAAGACCACAATCTCTCGAACAGCATCTGCCGTTCTCTTCTTCGTTGTGTCCGTCGTTGGCATTGCGGCTCAACCGGCGCGTGACGAACTAACGCCGAACCCGCTCATCAGGATCATGCGCTTCGAAGACCAGCGCAACTGGAACGACGATCTGAAAGGCTTGTTAAGCGCCGATGATTCCAGCGTTCGCCAGCGCGCCGCGCTCGCGGCCGGTCGGATTGGTGACGCGCGGGCGATACCCACGCTCGCCGATATGGTACTCATGGATCGGGACAAGGATGTGCGTCAAATGGCGGCATTCGCGCTCGGTGAGATTGAGTTGCCTGGTGGCGCCTATGCGCTGACTCAAGCCCTGAAGGGAAGCGGCAGCGACCTTGCCGATCCAAACGTGCGCGCGCGGGCCGTCGAAGCCTTAGGGAAGATTGTCGCGGCCATGCCGAACAGCGGCCCGCCTGCTCCGGGCGCGGCCAAACCACCTGAGGATGAACGCCTCGACATTATCAAGGCAGCGATCGTCAATACGCTCAGATTTGAAGAAGGCCGCAAGTCCCAGCCGGATCGACTCACGGTTTTGTTGGCGCTGACGGCCGTGCTTCGTTCCAAGCCTGACGGAGTCGGGCCGCTAGTCGCAAAGTTCCTGGACCATTCGGATCCCGAGATTGTCGCCACGGCGCTGAACACGATGGCGCGTCTCCGTTTGAAAGATGCGAATGAGCGCGTCCGCGAACTACTCAACCATAGCGATCCGATGGTGCGCGCAAATGCGGCCCGAGTCATTGGCGCTGCGGAACATAAGGAAGCGTTCGATGCTGTGCTCGATCGTGCGCTGAAGGATCCGGACGTTCGTGTGCGGGCAAGTGCGATTCGCGCCCTAGCAAGTTTGAAGGACGCTCGCGCCGCAGATCCTTTAATCAAGCGTGGCAATTCTCTGCTGGATGCGAAGCCACAGAATCCTGCTGAGCGCAATGAACTCCTGGAAATCGCGACGACGCTCGGCCGCGTGTTGACCAATTCCATGAATGCCGACGCCATCTTCTTTCTGCGAGATATGCATGCAAGGACCAGGGGCGAGGCAGTCGAGGTTGAGGTCGCGTTTGCGCGGATCGCGCCCGGCATTTATTTAACCAATCCTACCGAAGATAAAGTCTTGGTAGTCGGTTCCTCCTGGCGGCAAATTTCGCGGCGCGCCCAGGGACTGGCGGCGATTCGGGAAGTGATCATCGGAGCAGCGGCCGGCAGCGCCGGTGACAATGTGCTCAAAGCCGCACAGAAAGAATTGGCGACGATGCTCGACCGGCCGACCACCCCGGCGTTGGCTGTTCCGGACGTGCTGCAAGCGTACGCCAGTTACAAAACTTCAGATGCCGATCGGTACGCGAGACAATTTCTGGGAGCCAGGGACGTGATCGTTCGCTCCACTTCCGCAGAGTTGCTGGGCAACCAGTCGCCGAGCGAAATCAACACGCGCGCATTAGTTAGCGCCTTGCCGCGAGCACTAAGAGACAGAGACTTGAACGATGCAGCACTCGCAATTCTTGACGCGCTGGGCAAACAGAAAAACCAAGACGCGAATGATGCGATCAAAACGGCGCTTAACTCGGATGACCATTTGATTCGTCGCAAGGCGGTCGCGCTTTTGAAGGCGAATGGTGTCGGCGACCTCTCAGATCGAATCGGGTTGGTAAAGACGCGTTACACCGATGTCGATTACCGTCGCGCGATGGCGCGAATCGGGAAGAAACCAACCGCGACTATCGTCACCAGTAAAGGCTCGTTCACGATCGAATTCTTGCCCGACGATGCGCCGATGACAGTCGACAACTTCATGCAGCTTGCGAAGCGAGGCTACTTCAACGGTCAAACGATTCCGCGCGTCGTGCCCAACTTTGTAGTTCAAGCCGGCGATCCGCGCGGCGATCAAAACGGCGGGCCCGGCTATCAGATTCGCTGCGAAATTAACGAAGTTCCTTATGAACGCGCTGCGGTTGGGATGGCTCTGTCGGGCAAAGACACGGGCGGCTCGCAGTGGTTCGTGACGCACTCGCCGCAGCCGCATCTTGATGGCGGCTACACAGTTTTCGGTCGCGTGATTCGTGGCATGGATATCGTCGATAATGTTACCAGGGGCGATGTGATTCGCCGAGTCATCGTTAACGAAAGATAGATCCGCAGAAAAATCGGGAAAAGGAATTAGCCGCAGATGAACGCGGATTTCGCCGATAAAGAAACAACAGTCAAATTCGCGCCTAGCCGCGCGTATCCGCGGCTGGTGTATGTTCTCCTCTGTGTCCTCTGTGGTTCAATTCTCTCAGCCTCGGCACAGACTCCGAAGGTTGAGCCGAAGCCCAGCGACAGCATCAACTACCAAATCAAACTCGCGCTGGACTTCGACAAAAGCACCTATACCGGAACGGAAAAGGTTCGCTGGACAAATCGCGGCGATCATCCGACGTCGACACTGTTCTTTCATCTTTACCCCAACATCCGGCCGCCCGGCTACATTGCTGCAACTGCGAAGAACGATGCCGGGCAAATCAATTCAGATGAACCTCGTCTCGATGTGTCTGAAGTTCACGTCGTCTCGAGTGATGCGCTGCCGACGTTCACGCTGGACGATCAAGAGACGACACTGCGCGTAAATCTTCGCGAGGCGGTGCAGCCGAACCAGGCAATCGAGCTGCAAATCAAATTCAAAGGAAGCATCCCCGAGATTGACCCTGAGGAAACCGGATTGGTGACGCACGTGCTGCAACAGGTCAGCGCTGCCATCCGCGGCACCCGCGAGATGCGCCGCGCGCGTGATACGAACTTTGTCTGTCGCGGCGTGATGATGATGGCGACTTCGTTTCCGATTCTCGCCGCGCGCAGCGGCGACGAATGGTATCGGCGGCTCGACGCTTCGATTGGCGATGCCCTCACGACCGATGTAGCCGATTACGAAGTCACAATTGAAACCGCAAAAGGGGTGATGGTGTTCACGCCGGTGCTGGCAAATTCAACGACCGCTAAAGACGAGGCCGTGGTGAATCACTTCGCGGCTAAGAACTTGCGCGACTTTGCCATCATCGCGGGACGTAATTTGCGAACAGAACAGAGCAACGCCGGCGCGGTCAAAGTTCGTTCGATCTTTCGCGCGGATCATGAAGTGATTTCGCGCCGAGTGCTGAAAATTGCCGGCGATGCGGTGCGAATTTATGGCGAGAGGTTCGGCGCTCTTCCGCTCGATACAGTTACAATCGTAGACGTGCCGCTGGTGGCGACACTCGGCAGCGTCGAGTGTTCAGGCCTGGCCGCAATTGCCGGTGCGTTTTATGTCGACTTTGATTCGCCCGCGATGCGCAACATGCCGGACGTCATCCAGGAGCAACGCGC